>JAEMRG010000362.1 GCA_016463455.1 Rhodoferax sp. | reverse complement strand
GCTGCGATCCCGTTGATGGAGATGTGGATACCGCGCTGCACGCGCTCGTCGCTTTGGCCAGCGCGATAGCGGCGTACCAGTTCGACTTGCAGGTGGTGTAGCGGGTCGATGTAGGGAAAGCGATGGTGGATGGAGCGTTGCAGGCTAGGGTTGGTGGCCAGGCGTTGCTTGTAGCCGGTGATCAGGCTCAGGGCGTCGGCGGTGCGCTGCCATTCCTGTTCTATGGCGCTAAAAATTCTGCGCCGCAGGCGCGTATCGGCCACCAGCTCGCTGTAGCGCGCGGCCAGGGCCATATCGCTCTTGGCGATCACCATGTCCATATTGGAGAGCAGTGTCTGAAAAAACGGCCATTGGCGCTGCATTTTTTGCAGCAGGGCGCTGCGCTCTTTGGCTTGGGCGGCGCTGTGCTCGCCGTCTGCACCATGGATAAAGGCATGCACCGCCGAGCCAAAGCCAAACCAGCCGGGCAGCGTCAAGCGGCACTGGCCCCAGCTAAAGCCCCAGGGGATGGCGCGCAGGTCTTCAATCGCTTGCGTAGATTTGCGGGAGGCTGGGCGCGAGCCGATATTGAGTTCGGTGATTTCGCGCAGCGGCGTAGCGCTGAAAAAATAGTCGGCAAAGCCCGGTGTTTCATAGACCAGGGCGCGGTAGGCTGCCATGCTGTGGGCGGACAGTTCGTGCGCGGCCGCCAAAAAAGCTTTGCTCGCTGGCTTGGTCGCTTGCAGCAGCGTGGCTTCCAGCGTCGCCGCGACCAGGGTTTCTAGGTTGCGCCGGCCGATTTCGGGGTTGGCGTATTTGGAGCCTATGACTTCGCCTTGCTCGGTCAGGCGAATTTGCCCGCGCACCGTGCCCGGCGGTTGCGCCAGGATGGCCTGGTAGCTGGGGCCGCCGCCGCGTCCCACGGTGCCGCCGCGCCCATGGAACATGCGCAGGCGCGTAGGGTGGCCGCTGGCGCCCAGTTCGTCAAACACCTCGACCAGTGCGATTTCCGCCCGGTACAGCTCCCAATTGCTGGTGAAGATGCCGCCGTCTTTGTTGCTGTCCGAGTAGCCCAGCATGATGTCTTGCTCACCGCCGCTGCGCTGGATCAGCGCGGCCACGCCCGGCAGGGCGTAAAAGTCGCGCATGATGGGTGCAGCATTGCGCAAGTCTTCGATGGTTTCAAACAAGGGCACCACGATCAGATCGCACACCGCGTCCACGTCCAAAGTGCCGCGCATAAGCCCCGCCTCTTTTTGCAGCAACAACACTTCCAGCAAATCGCTGACGCTTTCGGTATGGCTGATGATGTAGTGGCGGATGGCCTCTTGGCCAAAGCGCTCGCGCATGACGCGTGCCATGGCAAAAATGGCTTGCTCGTCCTGCGTGTGCGCGCAGTAGTGGGCGCCTTGCACCTTGAGCGAGCGCGCATCTTGCAAAAGCCCGATTAACAGGCTGCGTTTATCGGCCTCGGACAAAGCGCTGTAGTGCTGGTGCACACGCGCCACGCGCAGCAGTTCGGCCACCACTTCTTCGTGTTTGTCCGAGCTTTGGCGCAAGTCCACCGTGGCCAGGTGAAAGCCGAATACTTCGGCAGCCCGGATCAGCGGGTGCAGGCGCTGCACGCTCAAGGCGCCGGCATGCTTGGCCAGCAGCGAGGCTTCGATGGTGCGCAAGTCCTGCACAAACTCTTGGGGCTGGGTGTAGGGGGTTTGCGGAGCAACCGCATGGCGTGTGGCCTCGGTGCCCGTCAGGTGCTGCAAAGTGGCGGCAAGGCGCGCATACACGCCTATCAGCGCGCGGCGGTAGGGCTCGTCACGGCGGTGCGGGTTTTGGTCCGGGCTGCGTTCGGCCAGGGCTTGCATGTCGGGGCTGCATTGCGTCAGGAGGGCCGAGAGGGATAACTCGCCACCCAGGTAATGCACTTCGGTCAGGTAATGGCGCAGCGCCACTTCGCTTTGGCGGCGCAGCGCGTAGTCCAGGGTTTGTGCGCTGACGTTGGGGTTACCGTCGCGGTCGCCGCCAATCCATTGGCCCATGCGCAAGAAAGTATGCGGCACACGCTGGCCTAGCATCTGCTCCATGCTGGCGTAGAGCTTGGGGATTTCGCGCAGAAAAGTGGTTT
>JAEMRG010000081.1 GCA_016463455.1 Rhodoferax sp. | reverse complement strand
GCCAAAGACTTTGAAAAAGATGTGGTGATGCCGGGCCGCGCTAGTACCGTCACCTTGCCGGTGCGGCTGTCGGTGCATGTGCATCCCTACGGGGCAGGGCGAAGCCTGCTGCTGTCGCGCGATGTCACTGCAGTGGAGCAGGCCGAGGCCATGCGCCGCGATTTTGTAGCCAATGTATCGCACGAAATCCGGACCCCGCTGACGGTACTCGGTGGCTTTGTGGAAACACTGCAAACTCTGACGCTCAATGCGACTGAACGCGCACGCTATCTGGATTTAATGGCGCAGCAGGCCTCGCGCATGCAGTCTTTGGTGAACGATCTCCTGACGCTTTCGCGGCTCGAGGGCAGTCCGCCGCCTTCAACGCAAGAGTGGGTAGATGTCAGTTTGCTGGTGGACCAATGCCGGCAGGAAGCAGGCGAGTTATCGCGCGTCTTGTGGGGGCAAGCCCACAGTATGAGCTTTGAAATTCAGACGGGTTTGTCGCTAGCCGGTTCCGCTTCAGAACTGCACAGCGCCTTTTTTAACCTTATCGGCAACGCGGTGCGCTACACGCCCGCTGAAAAGTCCATCCGTGTAATTGCCAGCGTGACGGAAGATGGAGGTGCCCAATTTGCAGTCTATGACCAGGGCATGGGCATTGCACAAGAGCATATTGGGCGCCTGACCGAACGCTTTTACCGGGTCGATCGCAGCCGCTCGCGCGACACGGGTGGTACCGGGCTGGGGCTGGCCATCGTCAAACATGTCGTCCAGCGCCATGGTGCCGAACTGTCAATTTCCAGCATTCCGGGGGAGGGTTCGCGTTTTCAGATCGTTTTTCCTCCTCACAGGGTGCAATTCCAGGCAGTGCAGGCGCCCGCCCAAGCGTTGGCTGACTGACCCCGTCGCACCGGTTAGGCCGGCCCATGGCCTTGGCGTGTCTTTTGCGCATGGTGCGCTAGCAGCGCTGGCCTGCAAGGCACAATAGCGGCCGCTATGTCTGTGCTTGCTTACTACCAAAAAGAGTTGTTACACCGCGGATTCGACAGCGATCCGGCGCAATTGCGCGCGGTGCAAGCCCTGGATGTGTGTGCCCAGCAATGGACTATTTACAAGGAAAAACGCGGCAACTCTTTCAAGAAACTGATTCACCATCCCCCAATCCCTCGGGGCGTCTATTTGTATGGTGGTGTTGGACGGGGTAAAAGTTTTTTGATGGATTGCTTTTTTGAAGCGGTCCCACTCAAGCGCAAAGCGCGCTTGCATTTTCATGAGTTCATGCGCGAAGTGCACCGCGAACTCCATGACTTGCAGGGTACTGCCAACCCGCTTGACGTGCTGGGCGAACGCATGGCGCATCGTTACAAGCTAATTTGTTTTGACGAATTTCATGTGGCAGATATCACCGACGCGCTGATTTTGCACCGCCTGCTCGAAGCTTTGCACACCCATGAAGTGGGCTTTGTCACCACCTCGAATTTCAAGCCCGATGATTTATACCCCGGGGGTATGCACCGGGACCGGGTGCTGGGCGCGATTGCATTTTTGAACCAGCAGATGCAGGTCATCAATGTGGACAACGGCACGGACTATCGCCGTTTAGCCATGGGCGCTTTGGATCTTTACCATGTCCCCAACGGACCTGTTGCGGACGCGGCCATGGCCCAGGCTTTTGCCAGTGTGGCCGAAGCCCAGGAGGGCGAGCGCGTGTTGCGCATCGAGCAGCGCAGCATCTATGCCCGCAAGCGCGCCGGAGGCGTGGTCTGGTTCGATTTCAAAGAGCTCTGCGGCGGGCCCCGCTCGCAAAATGACTATTTGGAAATTGCCAGCCAGTTCCATACGGTGTTGTTGAGCGATGTGCCCCATATGCCGGTCAACCGCAACGCCGAGGCAAGGCGCTTTACCTGGTTGGTCGATGTGCTCTATGACCGGCACATCAAGTTGATTGTTTCGGCCCAAGTGCGGCCTGAGGAGCTGTACACCGAAGGTCCGCTGGCGCATGAGTTCCCGCGCACGGTGTCGCGCCTCAATGAAATGCAAACCCCGCAGTTTCTGGACCTTGAGCGCCGCAAGGTGGATACAGGTCTGACGTGAAGGCCTCGATGCTTGGCTTTGCGCGACGGGTGGGGCGCGCGTGACATCCTTGGTTCAGGCCGTCGAGTCCGCTTTTTCCGCAGAGGGTGTTTTGGCTCGCAAACTCTATGGATTTCGGCTCCGCCCGGGTCAGCAAACCATGGCCCATGCGGTGGCCAAGGTGATAGAAGAGGGCGGTGTGCTGGCGGTGGAAGCCGGCACCGGCGTGGGCAAGACCTTGGCCTACCTGGTGCCCGCATTGCTCAGCGGGGAGCGAGTCATCATCTCCACCGCCACCAAGACCTTGCAGGAGCAGCTGTTTTTACGCGATCTGCCCAGGGTGATTCAAGCCTTAGGCTTTCCCGTTCGCATGGCGCTGCTCAAAGGACGCAGCAGTTACCTGTGTGCGCAGCGCCTGTCCACAGCACACCAGGCGGCCTATGATTTTTCGTCCCAAGATTTGCAATTGCTGGAGTCTGCGCGCACCTGGGCCAACAGCACAGTGGAAGGTGATATCGCCGAACTCGGTGCGCTGCAAGACCACTCGGTGCTGGCCGGCTTGGTGACTTCCACGCGTGAAAACTGCCTGGGCGCGAGTTGCCCGCAAATTGCCAATTGCCATACATTGCAGGCGCGCCAGCGAGCCATGCAAGCGGAGCTGGTGGTGGTGAATCACCATTTGTTTTTTGCCGATGCGGGGGTGCGCGCATCGGGCGTGGCCGAACTGCTGCCTAGCGTCCGAACGGTGATACTGGACGAGGCGCACCAACTGAGCGATATTGGGGTGCAGTTTTTGGGGCAGCGTTGGAGCACTGCGCAGGCGCGTTCTTTGGCCCAGCTTTTGGGCGCGCAAAACAGCGGCCCCGCGCGCGGTATGGCCGATTGGCTGGGACTGGCGGCCGACCTGGCGCAAGCCGCAAAGGCTTTGCATGCGCTGCCAGCGGCCGTCGGCCAAGCGCCTCGCCTTTCCTGGGTGGAAGCCAGCCCCGACATGCTGTCGCCAGCACATTGGGATACGGCGATCCATAAAATTTTGAACAGTCTGGACGGGGCTTTGCAGACATGCAGTGCCCTGGGCCCCGCCTGGCCCGATGTGGCCACGCTGGCGCAGCGCTGCCAGGCTATGCATGACAGCCTCATCCTTTTTGCACAAACGCGGCCGGCTGATCAGCTGCGCTGGCTGGAGTATGGTGCTGAGCTGAGCTTGCACCAAGCGCCCTTGACCATTGCGGCGCATATGCAGGCGCTGCTGCCAGCTACCGCCGAGCAGGTCCTAGAGCGCGGCACGTCCTGGATTTTTACCTCCGCCACGCTGGGCACCGATGCCCAACTCAGTTGGTTTGTAAACAGCTGCGGTTTAGCGGGGCACACGGTTTTGCAAGTGCCCAGTCCTTTTGACTATGCCGAGCAAGCTGCGCTGTATGTGCCAGAGGGCGCGCACGCGGCGGCGGCTCAGGATCACAGCGCAGGGGTTGCCGCACTGGTTGCCAGAGGCGTCCGTATTTTGGGAGGCCGCACCATGGTGCTCACCACCACGCTGCGCGCTATGCGTGCGATTGCCCAAGCGCTGGCTGAGGACTTGGCCGGCACCGGCATCCAGGTACTGGTGCAGGGGCAGGTTGCCAAGCGCTTATTGATAGAAAACTTTTTGCGCGCGCATGCTGCCAGCACCGCTGGGATAGCCCCGGTCGATGGGACCGGTAGCGTGCTGGTCGCCACCGCCTCCTTTTGGGAGGGCGTGGACATTCCAGGCGATGCCTTGCAAATGCTGGTGATTGATAAGTTGCCTTTCGCCCCGCCCGATGACCCCTTGGTGCAGGCCCGCGCTCTGGCGATAGAGCAGGCCGGCGCAAGCCCATTCAAAGAATTGCACCTCCCCCAAGCAGCACTGGCGCTGAAGCAGGGGGCCGGCCGTTTGATACGCAGTGAAAGCGATCGGGGCGTTTTGGTCGTGTGTGACCCGCGTTTAGTGCAAAAAGGCTATGGCAAGAAGTTAATGGCGGGCTTACCCGCCATGCGTCGATTGGCCGATGAGGGGCAGTGGCTGGACGCTTTAGAAGGCTTGCGCAATACGCGACAAGCCGATGTTGGCAACGGCGAGGCGGCCGCGTCTAGCCCGACTAGTTCGACTTAAACCAATTGAAATTGGGGAAACTCCAATCCAGCTTGGTGGGATTGAGTTTGTTGAGGTCCAGCCAACTCTGCGTATCGGCTTTGCCGTTTGGACTGAGAAATTCGCTGCCCGGGTAGGTCGCTTCCAATACGCGTTTTGCGTCCTGGCTCAGCTGCGCCATGCCCAGCGACTCGTAAGATTTGTAAATCAGGTAAAGCGCTTCCTCTACGGCAGGTACATCGCGGTAATCGGCCACCGCAGTTTGCGCCCGGTTCAAGGCGGCCACATAAGCGCCGCGCTTAAAGTAATACTTGGCTACATAGACCTCGTTTTTGGCCAGCATCTGCACGATGTAGCGCATGCGCAAAAGTGCATCCGGGGTGTAGCGCGATTGGGGGAAGCGCGTGCCTAATTCCTTGAAGGATTCAAAAGACTCTTTGGCCGCCTTTTGATCACGTTCAGCCAAGTCCTGCCCGGTGTAGGCACCAAAAATGCCCAGGTTTTCATTGAAATTGGACAAACCTTTGAGGTAGAGCGCATAGTCCAGCGCGGAGCTGGCCGGGTGCAGCCGCAGAAAGCGGTCCAGTGTTGCAATGGCTTGGGCCTTATCTCCGGCTTTGAATTGCGCGTAGGCTTTGTCTAACTGGGCTTGCTGGGCTAGGGGGGTTCCTGCGGCCCTCGATTCAAGTTTTTCCAGAAAGGGAATGGCTTTGTCCCATTGGCCCGAGTCCATCAGGTCCCGCGCCTCGCTGTACAGCTTGTCCGGGTTTAAGCCCGCTGTTTTGTCTTCAGGGGTGGTCGAGCAAGCGCCCAATAAGCCCACTGCCAGAGCCAAAAGCACCGAGTAAACCACCGATAATTTGACGCTCAACATGGTAAAAACTTTCTTGGAACACACCGATCCCATTATATCGAGCGCCCTTGTAGAGGCGGCTGATCAGGATGAAGGCGAAGATTTCTTAGCTGCTGGTGTGGAACTGCGCCAGCTCAGCGTCGATGCTCACTTGCACGGCCAGCGCCTTGACAAAGTGCTGGTGCAGGTGGCCTCGGAGTTTTCCCGCAATTATTTGCAGCAGCTGATAGACGTCGGTGGCGTTTGTGTCAACGGGGTTCAGTCGTACAAGCAAGCTGCCAAGCTCAAAGCAGGCGATGCATTGCAGTTGGAATTGCGTCCCACAGCGCAAAGCCAGGCCTTTGCGCCGCAGGCCATGGACTTGCAGGTGGTCTACCAGGATGCGCAGGTTTACGTGCTGGACAAGCCGGCGGGGCTGGTGGTGCACCCGGCGCCTGGCAATTGGAGTGGCACATTACTCAACGGCTTGCTGGCTATGGACCCCGGCTTGGCCGCCGTGCCGCGCGCGGGCATCGTGCATCGGCTGGATAAAGATACCAGCGGCCTGATGGTGGTGGCGCGCACCCGCCAGGCTATGGACGCCTTGGTGCAGGCCATCGCCGCGCGCAGCATGCACCGCCAGTATCTGGCCCTGGCCAAAGGCACTTGGCGCGGTACAGCCCAGCAAAGCGTCAAAGCGGCCATAGGCCGCGACCCGCGCAACCGCTTGCGCATGGCGGTCGTCGATCTGGCCACCACGCCAGGAAAAACCGCGCAAACCGATGCTTACTTGCTCGGACAGGTCCCGCAAGGCTGCTTGGTGCATTGCGTGCTGCATACCGGGCGCACCCACCAAATCCGGGTGCACATGGCCTCCCTGGGTCACCCATTGCTGGGGGATTGTGTCTACGGTGGGCCCGTCGTGCCGGGGCTGGCAAGGCAAGCGCTCCATGCTTTCAGGCTGGCTTTCGCGCACCCTATTACCGGTGCGCCGCTGGCCTTTGAAAGCCCCTTGCCCCCGGATTTGGCCGCGCTGCTGGCTGATTGGGGCCTTCGTTACAATGCTTCTCCGCTCTAGGCGCCCCGGCGCCTGAACCCGCGCTGCCTTTTTGGAGCAGCCGCTTTGGGGTTCTAGAACACGCTTCTTTTACGCTTTGAGCGCAAGCTCCATCCGCCCCCGCTACTTGCATCATGAATTTGGCACACGCTTTGCGAATCCTGGAAACCGCGCTCTTGTGCGGGCATCAAGCCTTGAGCGTGCGCGATATGGCCACCTTGTTTCAGGATGCCCTGGGTGAGGAGGACATCCTGACGCTGTTGGCGCAACTGCAAACGGAGTGGGAGGCCAAAGGCATTGAGCTGGTCCAAGTGGCCAGCGGCTGGCGTTTCCAAAGCCGCCCACAAATGCGCGAATACCTGGACCGCCTGCACCCGGAAAAGCCACCCCGCTATACCCGCGCCACGCTGGAAACGCTGGCCATCATCGCTTACCGCCAACCGGTGACCCGCGGTGATATGGAGGATATACGTGGCGTCACCATCAACTCTTTGTTGCTTAAACAACTCGAAGACCGGGGCTGGGTCGAAGTCATCGGCCACCGCGAGGCGCCGGGACGGCCGGCTTTGTTTGCCACCACCAAGCAATTTTTGGACGATTTAGGGCTGTCCAGCTTGGGGGATTTACCGCCCTTGGAAGCGATGGGCCAAGCCAATGTCCAGATGCTGGCCGATGCGGTGGCAGGCGCCAGTCCCCATGCCGAGCTGCTGTTAGCCGCGCCGGATACCGCAAGTGGCGATGCCGACCCGGCCACGGCGGAGTTGGCATTGAGCGCGGTCCAAGAGATGCCAGAGCCGGACTTTGCCGACCCCGCAAGCCCTGTCTGATTATTCCCCAGGAAAGCCCACCACTGTGACAAACCCCAAGGCCCAAGACGCATTGCCCGTCGATGCCATCGCGTTGGCGCAGCCGCTTGCCAACGCGGCCATTGCATCGGACGGTGCGCCGCCGCAGTCGGACAGCCTGTTTGATGCGGTGGTTTCAGGCGCCTTTGATCTGGAGGATGCCGATGCCACCGTAGCAGAGCCTCGGCGGATTTTGCAAGCGCAAGCCGAGACGCCCAAGTTGCACAAAATCTTGGCGCAATCGGGCATGGGTTCGCGCCTGGAGATGGAGCGTCTGATCTTGGAAGGGCGCATTTCGGTGAACAACGAACCAGCGCATATTGGCCAGCGGATTCAGTTTGGCGACCATATCAAGGTCAATGGCAAGCCGGTGCGTTTTCGCATTGACCCGCCGCCCGCGCGCGTTATCGCTTACCACAAGCCGGTGGGCGAGGTGGTGACGCACGATGACCCGCAAAACCGGCCCACCGTCTTTCGACGACTGCCCAAGCTGCAGCAAGGCAAGTGGCAATCCGTAGGGCGCTTAGACCTCAATACCGAAGGCTTGCTGCTGTTTACCAGTTCTGGTGACCTGGCCAACCAGCTGATGCATCCGCGTTTTGGCCTGGAGCGCGAATACGCGGTGCGGGTTTTGGGTTCCCTGAGCCGCGACGAGAAGCACCTGTTGCTCGATGGTGTGCGCCTGGACGACGGCATGGCGCAATTTGGCAGCATCCAGGATGGCGGCGGCGAGGGCAGTAATTGCTGGTACCGCGTGACGATTTCCGAGGGGCGTAACCGCGAGGTGCGCCGCATGATCGAGGCCGTAGGCCATGCGGTCAGTCGCCTCATTCGCATCCGCTACGGCGCTATGCTCTTGCCACGCGGTCTCAAGCGTGGCGCTTGGATGGAGTTGGAAGAATCCGACATCCGCGCCTTGACCCAGGCGGCGGGCGGTCTCGCAGGCGCTCCTGGGCAAGCCGCGCCTGGCCGGCCCGAGCGAGCAGGCGCAGGCGCAGGCAAACCGGCCTACGGCAAAGCACGAGCGCCGGGTGCCGCAAGAGGGCCGCGAGCCGGTCGCGCACCCCTGCCTGGGAAGAATAAATTTGGCAGCCCGATCGCTGAAACGCGGCCAGCGCCTGCCAAAGCGTCGGCGGGCCAGCCCGACCCCTTGAAAACCTCGGTCGGCTATATCGGCGCTGATAGTTTGACGCGCCAGCGCAAACAGCAGGGCGGCAAGTCCGGTGCTATGCCTTTTGGGCCCAGGGGAAAAGCCCGCCCTCGCTAGGGGCCGGATGCTAAAATCGGTCGCTTTGCCACGCAGGGTGGCGATACTATTTAAAACGAAGGTTTACTCAAGACTATGGCAATCGAACGCACGCTCTCCATCATCAAACCCGACGCTGT
>JAEMRG010000080.1 GCA_016463455.1 Rhodoferax sp. | reverse complement strand
AAACCGCCCGAAGGTTCATTGCGGTGGCACTGACCGAATTCGCCATAGCGCAAAGGCAGGTCGCGGTAGCTTTTGATGCCTTGCTTAAAGATCAGGATGTGGCCGGGGCAGTTCATCGGCTTGAGCGCGTAATCGCGCTTTTCCGACTCCGTGGTGAACATGTTTTCGCGGTATTTGTCCCAGTGGCCGGTTTTTTCCCACAGGCTTTTGTCGATGATTTGCGGGCCTTTGACTTCCTGGTAGCCATTGTCCTGGTAGACCTTGCGCATGTATTGCTCCACGCCCTGCCACAGCGTCCAGCCCTTGGGGTGCCAGAACACCAGGCCCGGCGCATGCTCGTCGATATGGAACAAATCCAACTCACGGCCGAGTTTGCGGTGGTCGCGCTTTTCGGCCTCTTCCAGCATGGTCAGGTGCTGTTGCAAGTCTTCTTTGGTGGCCCAAGCGGTACCGTAAATACGCTGCAGCATTTCTTTGGTGTGGTCACCGCGCCAATAGGCACCGGCCAGCTTCATCAACTTGAAGTGCTTTAGCTTGCCAGTGCTGGGCACGTGGGGGCCACGGCACAAATCTTCGAAGGCGCCTTCGCGGTAGAGCGACACATCCTCGCCCGCCGGAATGCTGCCGATGATTTCGGCCTTGTAATGCTCACCCATGGATTTGAAATGGGCCACTGCTTCGTCACGCGGCAGCACCCGGCGCTGCACCGGCTCGTCTTTGGCGGCGAGTTCGGTCATCTTTTTCTCAATCGTGGCCAAGTCCTCGGGGGTAAAAGGCCGCTCAAAAGAGAAGTCGTAAAAAAAGCCGTTTTCAATAACCGGGCCGATCGTGACCTGGGCCTGGGGAAACAATTCTTTGACGGCATACGCCAGCAAGTGGGCGGTGGAGTGCCGGATGACTTCCAGACCGTCTGCATCCTTGGCCGTGATGATGGACAAGTGGCTGTTGGCCTCGATGGCGTAACTGGTATCCACCACATTGCCATCGACCTTGCCCGCCAGTGCCGCTTTGGCCAGCCCCGTGCCGATGGACGCCGCCACGTCAGCCACGGTGACCGGGCCGGGAAATTCGCGTTGGGAACCGTCGGGAAGCGTAATCTGAATCATGGCAGCTAAGTGAGGTGTCAAAGGGAGCGATGTTAATCCCTCACCCGGCGCTGGCATAAGATGGCGCGCACCTCCTACAAGCCGCTAGCCATCATGCAATTTGATTACACCACCCCTTACAGCAGCACGCGTCTGCCAGTATTTGCCCGCAACATCGTCAGCACCTCGCACCCGCTGGCCGCGCAAGCGGGTTTGCGCATGCTGTGGCAAGGCGGTAATGCGGTGGATGCGGCCATTGCAGCCGCCGCTGCACTGACGATTTGCGAGCCCGTCAGCAACGGCCTGGGCTCGGACGCGTTTTGCATTTTGTGGGACGGTAAGGAACTGCACGGTCTGAACGCCTCGGGCCACGCGCCTGCCGCTTGGACGCCGGATTACTTTGCCGGCAAATACGGCCAGGCCCAAGCCACGCCACCCAAGCGCGGGATGGATGCGGTCACCGTGCCCGGCGCCGTCGCCGGCTGGGCCGCCATGAGCCAGCGCTTTGGCAAACTGCCTTTTGCCGATGTGATGCAGCCGGCCATCGAAATCGCCGAACGTGGCTACCTGGTGCCCGTGGTGGTCCAGCAAAAATGGGCGGCTGCCACGCCAGAGTTGCAAAATCTGCCCGGCTTTGCCGACCACTTTTTGCCTCGCGGGCGGGCGCCTAAGGTGGGCGAGTTATTCCAGTTTCCCGCAGCGGCACGCGGCCTGCGCGAGATCGCGGCGAGCAAAGGTGAATCCTTTTACCGGGGCGAGATGGCGCAGGCGCTAGAGCGCTTTTCCAGCGCGAACGGCGGCAGCCTGCGCGCCTCGGACCTGGCGGCTTTTCAGCCCGAATGGGTGAGGCCACTGGCGCATAACTACCGGGGCTATACGGTGCACGAAATACCGCCCAGCGGACAGGGCATCGCCGCGCTGATGGCGCTGGGCATGCTGGAGCACTTTGATATAGCTGGGATGGCGCGCGACGGTGTGGACAGCCAGCATGTGCAAATCGAGGCCATGAAGCTGGCCTTTGCCGATGTCTATCGCTACGTGGCGGACCCGCGGGCCATGGCGCTGAGCACAACGCAACTGCTAGACCCGCAGTACCTAGCCCGGCGCGCCGGGCTGATCGACATGCAGCGCGCCCAAAGCTTCGGCCCTGGCAACCCGGCCCAGGGCGGCACGGTGTACCTGACGACGGCTGACGAAAACGGCATGATGGTCAGCTTTATACAAAGCAATTACATGGGCTTTGGTTCTGGCTACGTGGAGCCGCAGTTTGGTATCAGCCTGCAAAACCGGGGGCACGGCTTTAGCACCGACCCGCATGCGCACAATACCGCCAACCTGGTGGCGCCGGGTAAAAAACCGTTTCACACCATCATCCCCGCTTTTCTAACGCGCGATGGCCAACCGGTGATGAGCTTTGGTGTGATGGGCGCCAACATGCAACCCCAAGGCCATGTGCAAACCCTGGTGCGCATGCTGGACTACGGCCAAAACCCGCAAGCCGCCTGCGACGCACCACGCTGGCGCTATAACACCGGCTTGGCCATCAACGTCGAATCCGGCATGGCTACCACCACCGTGCAAGGCCTGGCTGCACGCGGCCACCAGATGGAAGTGATGAACGACAGCTACCAAGACTTTGGGGCGGGCCAATTCATCTGGCGCGCTGGCGATCCGGGCAAGGAAGGCTATGTGGCGGCGAGTGATGCGCGCAGGGATGGGTTAGTCGCGGGTATGTAATGCCTAAAGAACACCTATTTTTCGTGCCATAAAAAGGAAGGGCAGGCACTTACGTACCCGCCCTTTTCTTTGATCCCCACCGCCCAAGCCGCGAACGGCCCGGTGCGGGTCAGTGCTTTAGTGGAACTGCTCTTCTTCGGTCGAACCGGTCAGCGCGGTGACGCTGGAGCGGCCGCCTTGGATGACGGTGGTGATTTCGTCGAAGTAGCCGGTGCCCACTTCTTGCTGGTGCGATACAAAGCTGTAGCCACGGTCGCGGGCAGCGAATTCGGGCTCTTGCACTTTTTCCACATAAGCGGTCATGCCGCGCTTGACGTAGTCTTGGGACAGGTCAAACATGTGGTACCACATGTTGTGGATACCGGCCAGCGTGATGAATTGGTATTTGTAGCCCATGGCGCCGAGTTCGCGCTGGAATTTGGCGATGGTGGCGTCGTCCAGGTTTTTCTTCCAGTTAAAAGACGGCGAGCAGTTGTAAGCCAGCATCTTGCCGGGGTGCTTGTCGTGCACCGCTTCGGCGTATTTGCGCGCAAAGTCCAGGTCAGGCGTGCCGGTCTCGCACCACACTAGGTCGGCGTACTCGGCATAGGCCACTGAACGGGCCACCGCCTGATCCATACCTTTGCGGGTTTTGTAAAAACCTTCGGCAGTGCGCTCACCAGTCAGGAAGGGTTGGTCGATGGGGTCAAAGTCGCTGGTCACCAGATCCGCCGCTTCGGCGTCGGTACGGGCGATCACCAAGGTGGGCACGCCATACACGTCAGCCGCCATGCGCGCTGCTTTGAGCTTTTGCACCGCTTCGGTGGTAGGCACCAGCACTTTGCCGCCCATGTGGCCGCATTTTTTGACCGAGGCCAGTTGGTCTTCAAAGTGCACGCCGCCGGCGCCCGAGCGGATCATGGCTTTCATGAGTTCATAGGCATTGAGCACGCCGCCAAAGCCGGCTTCGGCATCGGCCACGATGGGCGCGTGGTAATCGATATAGCCTTTGTCGCCAGGGCCTACGCCTTTGGACCACTGGATTTCGTCGGCGCGGGTAAAGGAGTTGTTGATACGCTCCACCACTTTGGGCACCGAGTCCACGGGGTACAAGGATTGGTCGGGGTACATGGCGGAATACTCATTGCTGTCGGCCGCGACTTGCCAGCCGGACAGGTAAATCGCTTTCACACCGGCCTTGACTTGTTGCATGGCTTGGCCACCGGTCAGCGCACCGAGACAGTTGACATAGGGCTCGTCATGCAGCAAATCCCACAGCTTTTCGGCACCCCGGCGGGCCAGCGTGTGCTCGACCTGGAAGGAGCCGCGCAGGCGGACCACGTCGGCGGCGGAGTAGCCGCGCTTGATACCTTTCCAGCGCGGGTTGGTGGCCCAGTCTTTTTCCAGTTGTGCGACTTGTTGTTCGCGGCTCAGTTGTTCCTTGAGTGCTTGCGGCATAAAAACTCCTTGTGGTTAGTCGGTGCCCCGGCCACTATGGCGCATGGTGCAGTGCCGCAATTGTAAGTCTTATATAAGACATGAAAACAATCTTATGTCTTATATAAGACTAAATATTATTCCAATAAAATCAAGGGCTTAGAGCTATTTTTTCACCATGAATTATGAATATTTCTCGATGCGAAATACTGACCAGGTTACTCTGAGGCCCAATTTCCCGCAATGCGGAAAACGCGCCGGGTCAGCGAAAGACCCGCCGCGCACGCAGCAGTACGCCCTTAAAACGCGTCGGCGTAGCGCTGCATTTCCCAGGCGCTGACGTGCTGGGCGTAACTGTCCCATTCCGCGCGCTTAATGGCTATCCACTGGGCGCAAAAGGCCTCGCCCACCGCAGCGCGCAGCGCGCTATCGGCTTGCAGCGCGTCAATGGCCTCTTCTAGGTTTTTCGGCAGGCGCGCAGGCATGGGCTGGCCGCTGACCTGGCGGGTATACAAGTCTTCATTACAAGGCGCGGGCGCGGCCATGGCCTTGTCGATCCCATGTAAACCGGCATGCAGCACGCCAGCCAGGGCCGTGTAAATATTGCACGATGGATCGGGCAAGCGCCACTCCATACGGCCTGCCACGGTGCGCAGCAAACAGGTGCGGTTGTTGTCGCCATAAGCCTTCCACACCGGCGACCAGGTGGTGCCCGAGGCGCTGGGGCTGCTGGCCAAGCGTTTATAGCTATTGACGGTGGGCGCGCACAGCGCGGCCAGGGCATCGGCGTGGTGCAACAGCCCTGCCGCAAACTGATGGCCCAAAGTGCTGAGGCCCAAGCTGCCTGCCGCATCGGCAAACACCGCATTGCCCTGGGCATCCGTGATGCTGATGTGGAAATGCAAACCACTGCCCGGTGCCTGCGCCAGCGGTTTGGGCATGCTGCTAAAAACCTGCCCATGGCGCTGGGCTATCGCATGCGCGGTCAACTTGAACAGCATATAGCGGTCCGCTGCCGCCAGCGCATGGTCGTGCGCATAGTTGATTTCATACTGGCCGCACGCGTCTTCATGGTCCATCTGCTGCAAGCGAAAACCCAAGGCGCCCAGTGCTACGCGCATATCGTCTAAAAACGCGTAGTTGCGCTGGATGGCTTTGAGGTCGTACGACGGTTTGTCCAGCGAGTCCTTTGCGTCGGCCAGCGTCCAATGGCCTGCGGCATCTTGGCGCAACAGAAAAAATTCAGGCTCGATGCCCACCCACATGGTCCAGCCGCGCCGGGCTATTGCATCGGTGGCCGCTTTGAGGACTTGGCGTGAGCAAGTAGCGAGCGGCTGGCCGCCGGCAAAGCCATCGCAGACTGCATGCGCCACACCCGGCATAAAGGGCAAGGGGCGCAGGCTCTCTGGCTGCACGCGGCCATAGTATTCGCTGGTGGCACCGTGGCGCGGTAGGCCCGTGCCCCAGATGCTGGGGCCAGCAAAACCGGCGCCCTGCGCTACCCACTCCTGCAAATTATCCAGCGGCACCAGCTTGCCCTTGGCCACGCCATAGATATCGCAAAACTGGGCTAAAACGGAGTGGATACCTTGTGCTTGCAGCGCAAGCACGCGTTCTTCCAAGGAACTATCTGCCATACCCGCACTGACCTTCAATCAGGCTAGTACCTGCGCCAGGATGTCCAGCCCTTCGTCGAACACCGCGTCTTCGATCGTCAGCGGGAACAAAAAGCGCAGCACATTGCCATAGACACCACAGGTCAATAAGAGCAGGCCTTTTTTCAAGGCCGCTTGCTGCACATGTTTGGCCTTATCGGCATCGGGCGCGCCGGTCTGCGGGTTGACAAAATCACAAGCCACCATGGCGCCCAAGGCGCGCACATCGCCGATACAGGCATTGGCGGCCTTGGCTGTATGCAGATGCGCCACCAAACGCTCACCCAAGACCTGGGCGCGCGCTGGCAGCTGTTCTTCGGCCATGACGTCGAGCACCGCATGCGCCGCGGCAATCGCCAAGGGGTGACCGGCATACGTGCCGCCCAAGCCGCCAGGATTAGGCGCGTCCATGATGGCGCTGCGGCCCACCACGGCGGACAAGGTGGTGCCGCCGCCCATGCTCTTGGCCAGGGTCATCAAATCGGGGGAAACACCGTAGTGCTCCATAGCAAACATCTTGCCGGTGCGGGCAAAACCGGTTTGCACTTCGTCGGCGATCAGCACGATGCCGTGTTCATCGCACAAAGCGCGCAGCCATTGCACCGCCTTGGCTTGGATGGGGTTGAAACCGCCCTCGCCTTGCACCGGCTCAAAAATAATCGCCGCCACACGGCTGGGCTCGATGTCGCACTTAAACAATTGCTCCACCGCTTTTTGCGTTTCCTCCAGGCTGGCGCAGTGGCAGGGGAAGGGCGCGTGGTAAATCTCGGGGGCAAAGGGGCCAAAACCGGCCTTGTAGGGCTGCACCTTGCCGGTCAGCGCCACCGCAAACATGCTGCGCCCATGGAAGGCGCCGCCAAAAGCGATGACGCCGCTGCGCTTGGTGTACGAACGCGCAATCTTGATAGCGTTTTCTACGGCTTCGGCGCCGGTGGAGAAAAATGCGGTTTTTACCGGGCCATCGATGGGTACGATGGCGTTGATGCGTTCGGCCAGCGACACATATTCCGCATAGGGCACGACCTGGTAGCAGGTGTGGGTAAAGCGTTGCAGTTGGGCGGCAATCGCGGCCTGTACTTTGGGGTGGATGTGGCCGGTATTAAGCACCGCGATGCCGCCGGCAAAGTCGATGAAGCGACGGCCTTCGATATCCCAAAACTCGGCATTTTTTGCGTGGTCTATAAAGAAGTCGCCCATCACGGCTACGCCGCGCGGCGTAGCGGCCAGACGGCGGGCGTGCCAGTCGGCATTGGTGCCAGGCGCAATCGCAGCGGTTTCGGGCTTGAGGTGGGCGTTCATACGGGTTCCTTTTTTAGCTCAGGCGGGCTTGCGCCATTGTGCCTTGTCCGCGACCGGCCCAGCACGCGCACCAGCAAGCGCTCCAGATCGTCGATATAGGTAAACACCGCAGGCACCACCAGTAGGCTGAGCAAGGTAGAGGTAATCAGGCCGCCGATGACCGCAATCGCCATGGGCGAGCGAAAGCTCGGATCCGCGCCCCAGCCGATGGCTAGCGGCAGCATGCCAGCGCCCATGGCGATGGTGGTCATCACAATCGGACGGCTGCGCTTGCGACAAGCATCGACCAGCGCCTCAAAACGCTCCATACCCGCCTCACGCGCCAGCACCGCGTAGTCCACCAGCAAAATCGAATTTTTGGTGACGATGCCCATCAGCATGATGAGCCCGATCATGGTCGGCATGGACAAGGCCCGCCCGGTGATCAGCAGCAAGACAAAGGCGCCGCCGATGCTCAAAGGCAAGGCCGCCAAAATAGTGAGCGGTTGCAAAAAGTCTTTGAATAAAAGCACCAGCACGCCGTATATACACAGCACGCCAATCAGCATGGCAATCCCAAAGCTGGCAAACAAGGCTTGCATTTCCTGGGCGTCGCCCAGTTCGGCAATCGAAACGCCGGGCGGCAAATTGGACAGGCTGGGCAAGGCCCGCGCCTCGGCATTGACTTCGCCCAAGGTGCGCTTACCCAGTTCCACTTCCAGCACCACGTTGCGGTTACGGTTGAGGCGGGTGATTTGCGCCGGCCCGCTGTCCATGCGGATGTCGGCCACTTGGGCCAGCATGACCGGGCCGCGCTTGCCGGGTACGGTCAAGCGCCCGATAGAGGCCAGGTCCGCGCGCACCGCATCGGGCAACCTCACGCGGATAGGCACCTGGCGCTGCGCCAGATTGAGCTTGGACAGCGCCGCATCGTAGTCACCGGCGGTGGCAACGCGCACCGTCTCGCCAATGCTGGCCGCCGTCACACCCAGGTCGGCGGCGCGCGCATTGTCGGGTCGCACAATGATTTCGGGACGCACCAGCGAGGCGCTGGAATTGATATTGCCTATGCCCTTGAGGTCGCGCAGCTCCCGCTCCACCAACTGGGCCGCTTGCATCA
>JAEMRG010000079.1 GCA_016463455.1 Rhodoferax sp. | reverse complement strand
TCATCAACGACCTGAACCGTTGGACCGTGGGCTGGATCGACTGGAACCTGCTGCTCGACGATACCGGCGGACCCAACCATGTGGGCAATTTGTGTAGCGCGCCTATATTGGTAAATCCGCAAGCCGGCGCATTGGACTACCAAAGCTCGTATCACTACTTGGGGCATTTTTCGCGCTTTATCCGGCCCGGCGCCAAGCGCATTTTGTGCGCGGCGACGCGCGAAGCCTTGGAGTGCTGCGGCTTTATCAATACCGACGGCTCGATTGCCGTGGTGGTGTGCAACCGCAGCAATACTGCGATTGCCTTTGACCTGCACTGGTGCGACCAGAACTACGCTACCGAACTTCCAGCGCATGCGATAGCCACGTATGTGCAGGCCGCGCAGGCGAGCTAAACGGCCCGTCTTTTTATAAGACCTTACCCGCAGCGTCAAAGCCCAGCACGGCTTCAGGCGGGGCACGTAAAAATACCATTTGTCCGGCCTGAAACGGCCCGCTATTAGCGGCCACTTTGGCTTTTAGCAAGTCGGCTACGCCTTGCACACGCATATGCAAAACCGAGGCATCACCCAAGTGCTCGGCCAGCACCACAGTGGCGGCTACGCCCTCCCCGCCTGCATGGACTTGCAGGTGTTCGGGGCGCACGCCTAGCTGCTTTGCTCCGGCCAGGCGTTCACCGGCCAGGGTTTTCCACAGCGCAAGGTGGGCCAGGTCCGCCGCGCTACCGGGCTGCGCTACCAGATTGATTTTGGGCGCGCCCATAAAGCCGGCTACAAACAAATTGGCCGGGCGCTGGTAGACCTCTAAGGGCGCACCGATTTGCTCGATCACCCCTTGGTTAAACACGGCGATGCGGTTACCCAGCGTCATGGCCTCGACCTGGTCGTGGGTGACGTAAATCATGGTGGTGCCCAGCTCTTTGTGCAAGCGGGCCAGCTCCACGCGCATGTCCACGCGCAAGGCGGCGTCTAGGTTGGACAGGGGCTCGTCAAATAAAAATACTTTGGGCTTGCGCACAATCGCGCGTCCAATCGCCACGCGCTGGCGCTGGCCACCGGACAGCTCTTTGGGGTAGCGCTGTAAGAGTTCGGTCATGCGCAGTGTTTCGGCGGCGTGCTGCACTTGGCGATCGCGCTGGGCCTTAGCCACACCGGCCATCTTCAGCGCAAAGCCCATGTTGTCGGCCACCGTCATGTGCGGGTACAGGGCGTAGCTTTGGAACACCATGGCCGCGCCCCGGTCAGAGGGGCGCAAATCATTGGCCCGCACGCCGTCGATACGCAGCTCGCCGGCGCTGATGCTCTCCAGCCCTGCGATCATGCGCAGCGTGGTGGTCTTACCGCAGCCCGACGGGCCGACAAAGACCAAGAACTCGCCATCGCGCGCTTCAATGTCAATGCCGCGTATCACCTCGGTGGTGCCGTAGCTTTTGCGTATGCCTTGCAGCGTGACGGTGCCCATGTAGGTATTCCTTGTTACGGTGGGCGCTCTCAGGCGGCGCGCTGCACCTGAGCCTGGCCGGCCAGAAAGTCGCGGTACCACTTAGCGCTGTCTTTGAGGGTGCGCTGTTGGGTGTCGTAGTCCACATACACAATGCCAAAGCGTTTGGCATAGCCCGAGGCCCACTCGAAGTTGTCCATCAGGCTCCAGACCATATAGCCCTTCATGGGCACGCCTTGTTGCATCGCGTGGTGCACCGCCGCAATATGGGTTTGCAGGTAGCGCACGCGGTCGGCGTCATGCACTTGGCCATTGACCAACAGGTCTTTAAAAGCGCCGCCGTTTTCGGTGATCATGAGTGAGGGCACGGGATAGTCCTGGTGCAGGCGCACCAGCAACTCGGTCAGGCCCTGGGGATACACCTCCCAGTCCATTTCGGTCACCTCCAGGCCACTGCTGCGCACGTCGTAGCTGCCTTCTGCGCGCACCACGCTGCGCGAGTAGTAGTTGATGCCCATAAAGTCCATGGGCGTGGCGATGATGTCCATATCACCGTCCTGTACGGGTGGCGCGTCGGCGCCGAGGTGTTCCAGGATGTCCTGCGGGTAGCTGGCTTTGTACAGCGGGTCCATGAACCAGCGCACCAGGCGGCCATCATCGAGACGGGCTTTGGCCAGGTCCTGCGGGCTGTCGGTGGCAGCGTGGATGGGCGAGAGATTGAGCACAATGCCCAACTCGGCTTTGCAGCCGACTTCGCGCAGGGCGCGCACTGCCATGCCGTGGCTGAGCAACAAATGGTGGGCCGCACGCATGGCGATGCCACGCTCTTTAATGCCGGGCGCGAAGATGCCGGTCTCGTAACCCAAGATGGCCATGACCCAGGGTTCGTTGTGCGTGGCAATCGAGGCCACGCGGTCGCCCAGGCGTTGGTGCATGCCCAGGGCGTAATCCACAAAACGGTGGACGGTGTCGCGGTGAGCCCAGCCGCCCTGGTCTTGCAAGGCTTGGGGCAAGTCCCAGTGGTTGAGTGTGAGGTAGGGTGCCAGGCCGCGCTCGAGCATGCCATCGACCAGGCGCTCGTAAAAGTCCAGGCCTTTGCTGTTCCAGGCGCCACTGCCCAAGGGCTGCACGCGCGGCCAGGACACCGAAAAGCGGTAGGTATTGACGCCCAGCTTGGCGATCAGGTCCAGATCCGATTGCCAGCGCTGGTAGTGCTCGCAGGCACGGCTGCCATCCGAGCTATCGGCGATGGTGCCGGGCTTGGCGCAAAAGGTGTCCCAAACCGACGGGCCGCGCCCATCGATGCGCGTGGCGCCTTCAATCTGGAAAGCGCTGGTGGCGACGCCCCAGACGAAATCGTGCGGGAACTGGGCTTTGAGTTCTAAGTCGGTAAGGGATGACATGGTTTCTGAAATCGATATTTTTTTGAGTGCGTCCAACGAATACTTATTTCACTGCACCTGCGGTCAGGCCGTCGATCAAACGGCGCGAGGAAATCGCAAACAAAACCAACAGCGGCAAGGTGGCGATGGCCGAGCCGGCCATCACCGCGCCCCACTCGGTGTTGACCGGGCTTTGCATGCTGCGCAGGGCCAAGGGCAAGGTGTACATCTCGGGGGAACGCATAACGATCAGCGGGCCAATAAAGTTGTTCCACGAGGCGATGAAGGTGATCAAGCCCAGCGTACCCATGGCTGGTTTGAGCAGGGGCACCACGATGCGCCAATAGATGCCCAACTCGCCGCAGCCGTCCATGCGCGCCGCTTCGATCAGCTCGCGCGGTATGGCGCTGGTGATGAACTGGCGCATCATGAAAATACCAAAGGCACTGGCAGCACCCGGGATGTAGAGCGCGCGCGGCTGGTCGATCCAGCCAAAAGCGTCCATGATCATGAAGCTGGGAATCATGCCCAGAAACGAAGGCAGCAGCATGGTGCCCATGACCAGGGTAAACAGGGGTTGCTTGAAACGGAAGTCAAACATCGCAAACGCATAGCCGCCCATAGAGCAAAACAAAAGCGTCAGCGCGGTAGACGCCAGGCCCACGTACAGACTCCAGCCCAGGCTGCGCCAAAAGGGAATCTTGGTGGTCAAGATCTCCATATTGGCCATGAAGCTGTCGCCGAAAAACAAGGGTGGCGGCAGGGTGAATATTTCAGTGCGCGAATGGCTGGCAAACACGAACATGAAATAAAAGGGCAGCAGCATCACCACCGCACCCAAGGCCACCATAGCGTAGGCGGCGCGCGGTGCGAGCTGGCTGGGGGCGGACGATGCACTGCTCATGCAGAAGGACCGCGCGGTTTGAAGGCGCGGTTGGTCAGCCAGGTCAGCAAGGCCACAAATACAAACAAAAGCCAGGACAAGGCGCTGGCGCCGCCAAAGTCATTGAACTCGAAGGCCGTGCGGTACATATACATGGCCGTGGTCATGCCACTTTGGTCGGTGCCGCCGCGCCCGCCGGTCAGGATGAAGGGCTCTTCAAACAACTGCAAGCCGCCCACCACGCTGAGGGTGACACCGAAGTAAATCATGGGCTGCAAGCTGGGCAGCGTGATAAACCAAAACTGTTGCCAGCGCCCTGCGCCATCCATGGTGGCCGCTTCGTAAATATCGGCGGGGATGGTTTGCAAGGCTGCCAGGTAGAGCACGGTGTTAAAGCCCACGTAGCGCCAGAACACGACCAACGAAATCGCCGGTTTGACGTTTTCGGCCTGGCCCAACCAGTCCACCGGTTGGGCCGGTGTTATCCAGGCCAACCCCGGCAGTTGGTGCATGGCCAGCAGCGCCTGGTTGATCAGCCCGTAGTCGGTGGAAAACAAGGTGCTGAACATCATGGCGATGGCCACGGTGCTGGTGATGTAAGGCAGGAAGTAGGCCCCTATCACCATATTGCGGCTGCGCTTAAAGGAGGTGTGGATGAAGTAGGCCAGCGGTATCGCGACCAGGTGCTGCGGCACGCCGGACACCAGCGCCAGCCAGGCGGTATTTTTCAGGGATTTCCAGAACCATTCGTCGGTGATGGCAAAGGCAAAGTTGTCTAGGCCGACGAACTTCATGGCCGACAGGCCGGCCGTGGGTTCCCAGCTTTGGAAGGCCAGGTAAAAAGAAAAACACAGGGGGAAAACACCGAACACTAAAAACAGCACGACAAACGGGCTGAGCAGCACATAAGGAACGGCGGCCGGGGACAAACGCGGAGTCATGCGGGAGGCTCTTGGTCAGGCGTTTGTCGTGCGTACAGCTGCAAGATGCGGTGCAAGCTTAACGCTTGACGCGGCGTTCCAGCAAGGCCTTAGCGTCGGCCAGCGCGGTGCGTACGTCCTTGCCCTGGTCCAGCACTTTGTCCAGCTCGGTATTGATGATTTCTTCGGCGATGGGGTCGAGCTTATGGACATTGACCGCATTGACTTTTTGTGCCGCTTCGCGCCAGATCAGGCGTGCTTTCTGGCCGCCCAGAAATTCAATCGGTTGGTCAAAGAAAGCGTCTTTATGGGTTTCAACAAGCGCCGGGAAAGCGTCCTGCGATTTGAACGCAGCCAGTTGCATCTCCGGGGTGAGCGTCATCATTTGAATGAAGTCCGCTGCCAATGCTTTGTTCTTGGCGCCTTTGGGGATGCTGTAAAAACTGCCGCCCCAGGAGCCGAATGCTTTTTCGGGCAATTGGGCGGCGCGCCAAAGGCCTTTGGTTTCGGGGGCGAGCCAGTTGTTCAGGTGGCCGGCCAACCAAGCGCCGGTCATTTGGGTGGCAATGGTGCCGCGCTTAAATCCTTCCGACCATTCATTGGACCAGGCGCCTATTTTTCCGTCCAGCTTTTGGTCGCGCACTTTTTTTGCCATCTCGAACGCGCGCACAAAGCGGGGCGAATCCACCAACACTTTGCCGGTTTTGTCGATGTACATAGCTTCGCCGTTTTTCAGGTCAGCGCGGATCATGATGTCTTTGATGTCACGCGCATGGGCCACCAAGTAAGCGCCAGTGGCGGACTTGATTTTCAGGCCGGAATTGACAAAGCTGTCCCAAGACTGGGTCAGATCGGCTTCGGTGAGGCCGGCTTTTTTCAGGATGTCCGTGCGGTAAAGCAAGGTGCCCGGGCCAATGTCGGCGGGCATGGCTACAAAGGCACCGTTGATAGAAATGCCCTGGGCGTAAGCAAAGGGCACGATACGCGCGCGCTGCGCTTGCATGTTGTAAGGTGCTGCGCCCAGGTTTTCCAAGCCGCCGCCTTCGGCAAAACGGCCCACATAGCCGTACTCCACCACCATCACGTCCGGCAGGTTGGACGAGGTGGACAGCGCCGTGGTCATGGCGGTGTGGTGGTCGGCGAAGGCGCGGCTGGTGATCTTGACCTCCACGTCAGGGTGCTTTTTCTTGAAAGCCGGAATCGCCGCCTTAGCGATTTCGTCCACCGCCGGGAATGCCGCGATATTGAGCACGGTCTGCGCAAACGCCGCGCCAAATGCGGTAGCCAGCCAAAGACATGAAATTCGTAAAGAGCGGGCAAAGATTCGCTGTGCCATAGGCGCCTTTTGGAGTGATAGTGGAGAAATAGACGGCAAAGACAATTTCTAACTGGCTAAAGACCAGTTTGAAAGCGCTTTCAACAAATTATAAGAGCCGGATTTGGGCCTACGCCCTAGGGTATTCCCGTATCAGGCGCGGCGACGGTCGCTGGATGCGCGTACCAGCAGGGCCGGGGCCGGCAGCTGCGCGCTAGGGGTATTGCCCACCAACAGCTCGAGCATGGCTGCGGCGGCAAGACGGCCCAGGTCGAAGGCCGGCTGCTGGATGGTGCTCAGGGGCGGGGTGGCGTACATGGAGGTGGGCAAGTCGTCAAAACCGACCAGGGCGACATCTTGCGGAACGCGCAAGCCACTTTGAAACAATCCCAGCGCCGCGCCTGAAGCCATCTGGTCATTGGATGCAAAGATGGCGCTAAAGGGCAGGCCTTGCTGCACCAGGTATTTGGCCGCCTCCAGGCCGCTTACTTCGTGGTACTGGCCGGGCACCACCAGGCGCGGGTCAAACGCAATCTTCGCCTCGGCCAACGCATGGCGGTAGCCGCGCAGGCGTTCTGCGGCGTCGGGATGCTCTTCTGCGCCGGCAATAAAAGCAATTTGCCGGTGGCCTTGCCCTATCAAGTGCTCGGTGGCCATGCGCCCGCCGTTGAAATTGTCAAAATTGAGGGAATAAAGCTGCGGGCCGCGCAAGTCTCGCCCGGTGACCACCATGGGCAAGGCCTGGGCGCAAGCTTCTAGCGCGGCATCGGACAAGCGCGGCATCAGCACCACGATGCCATCCACTCGGCGCGAGCGCAGCACGTCGAGGCAGCGCGCCTCGGCAGCGGAGTCCCAATGCGCGCTCATAAATAGGGGGCTGTAACCCGCAGGATCCAAAGCGTCTTCGATACCGCGCAAGGCCGCGCCGTAAAACGGGCTGTCAATGGCCTGGGTGACGACGCCGATGCTAAAAGTCTTGCCACCGGCCAGGCCGCGGGCCAGCGGGTTGGGGACAAAGCCCAAGGCCTGTGTCGCATCCATGACGGCCTGTCGCTTGGCTTCGCTGACCACCGCCGTGCCATTCAATATGCGCGACACGGTGCTGGGCGATACACCGGCGCGCTTGGCCACCATTTCCAGCGTTACCGTCACCCGTTCGGACGCAGCCGACGCGTTTGATGGGATTGACGGCGTCATATTTTTCATGCACTTGTTGAAATAGCGACCTTGTTGAGCCTACTGAGGGCTTTCTGAAACCGCTTTCTATCATACCGCCATGTGATATCAGAGCCGCATTGGGGCCTAGCGAGCACTGAATTCCCGGATAATCCGCGCATGCAAACCAGTGTGTTTCAAATTTGGTGGATCCGGGCTGCCGCTTTTCTAGTGGCTGCCATGGCCAGCGCAAGCGCGGCCTGGTGGGCCTTGACCCTGAGCAATACCGCACCTTGGCAGCCCTCGGTGTCCGCCCTGCCGGCTCCGCAGTTGGATGTGTCCGTGCTTGCGCAGGCGCTGGGCGCAGGCGCGGCGCCCGTTAGCGCGGCGCCTGCGTCTGCATCCGCCCCACCCCTGGCGATTCAACTGCTGGGCGTGGTGGCAGGCACTGGCGGCAAGGGCCATGCGCTGCTACTCGTGGGCGATGCAGCGCCCAAGACTTATAAAGTTGGAAGCAAACTGGGCGATGGGCTGGTACTGCAATCCGTAGGCCCGCGCAGCGCCCAGGTGGGCGCTGAAATGAAGGGGCCGACACGCCAGACACTGGAGTTGCCGCCCATTGGCAAGCCTTAGGCGGGCGTTCAATCGGCTTATATTCAATGCGTAAAGTGCGGTTAAGGCAAACCCATTGCGCCAGGAATTAATCAGTTAAGCTCACAATCGACAAATATTTGCTACACATAGGAGCGATTTCATGCACATAGGCGTCCCCGCCGAAACCGTTGCCGGCGAGACCCGGGTGGCGGCGACCCCGGAAACAGTCAAAAAAATCATTGCCCAAGGCCATACCGTCATGGTGCAAGCCGGTGCCGGTGTTGCGGCCAGCGTCACCGATGCTGCCTATGAAGCCGTGGGCGCGCAGATAGGTGACGCCGCTGGCGCCCTGGGTGCCGAACTGGTGCTCAAAGTGCGCGCACCATCGGCCGCCGAGTTGCCACACATGAAGTCCGGCAGCGCACTGGTGGGCATGCTCAACCCGTTTGACGCCGAAGGCTTGCAGCGCATCGCAGCTGCTGGCTTGACCAGTTTTGCGCTTGAGGCTGCGCCTAGAACCACCCGCGCACAAAGTATGGATGTCTTGTCCTCGCAGGCCAATATCGCCGGCTACAAGGCGGTGATGATGGCGGCTGACAAATACCAGCGTT
>JAEMRG010000361.1 GCA_016463455.1 Rhodoferax sp. | reverse complement strand
GTGCAGCAAATACGGCGCCGTCTGCTCGGTCAGCGGCGTGACCGATAGCACCGCAAAATCTACATGGCCGCTGAAAAACCAGGTGCCTTGTGCCTTGGTATGGGTGTTGTCTCGGTAGGCGGGTGCGCGGTTTTCTACGGTCATGTAGAGCTGGCTCATGCGCCAGTAATTCCAAGACACCATGGCGCAAACCAGCGCAAGCAGTGGCACGGCAAACCAGCCGGCGTGTAGGGCAAGGCGGGGTCTGAAGCTAAGGTCCGCCGCGGCTGCGGATGCGGGCGTGTCGGCCACTGCGGGGCGGGGCGCCTGCTGCGCCGGGTAGGCATGCAAGACCCACAGGCACAGCACGGTAGCCACTTGAAACGGCCCGTACCACAGCGGGTATTCCAGCAAACTGTGCAGCCCCACCATGGCCAGCAGGCCCCAGGCCAGTTGGCGCTGGGGCACGCGCTCGGCCCAGGGTTTGTTTTGCAGCAGCCACCGCAGTACCAGTGCGCAGACCAAGAGCGCCAGTGGCAGCCCCAGTTCTACGGCCAATTGCAGGGGCAGGTTGTGGGCATTGTCCAAAATAGCGCAAAAACGCACCCCCGCCAATGGGGTGGTGTACAGGGTCATGAAATGCGCAAAGTCCAGTTCGCCCCAGCCCCAGCCAGTAAGCGGTTTTTGCGCGATCAGGTGAAGCACATTGCGGTACAAAGCCATGCGACTTTCGCAGCCCTGCGGCGGCTCGCGCATACGTTCAAACACCGATCCGTCCACCCCCGCCGCAATCGGCAGGAGCACGGCTGCCAGCACATAGGCCAGCACCATAAATCCGACCACAAGCAGGCCATGCAAACTGCGGCCTGCGGCGTGCGCACCGGGTCGCCAGCACCAGGCAAGCCCTAGCAGCATTAGCAACTGGAGAAAACCGGTGCGCGAACTGGATGCTGCCGAAGCAGCGCACAACACGGCCGCAGCTAGCAGCCATGCATAAGTCTGCGCAGCGCTCATTTTTTCCGCCCGCGCATACTGCACCCCCCACCACAAGAGCACCAAGCCCATGCTGCATAAAGTGGCAAACTGGTTACGCTGGCGCAAATTGCCAAAGGCCTGGCCCAGCCCGGCGTAATTCACCCAATCCCCCAACAACTGCGACTGGTCAAAATACTGGAGCAGTCCCATCAGCGCACTCACACCCGCAGACAGGGCCCAGCCCCCCAGCAGCACGCGCCATCGCGCTTCGCGGCTGGTAAGCAGGGTGATGAAAAACAGCCCCAATCCAGCCGCCCCCCACCACGCGACCAGGCCTGAGACGACGTTTACGGAGGGGCCGAAGTTAAAAGGATTGAGCCAGGGGTAGGCCAGGCAAAGGCTGGCTAGGCAGGAGGCAAGGATCTGGGGTGGGTGCAGCACGCGGGGAATTATCGGCGGGCTTTGTCGGCTCCAAAAAACTCAATACGCGCAGCGGCTGTTAATAAGCTTCGTCAAATGAAATATCATGGATTCGTTGGTGCAGACGTGCCAGATGAACAGGGTTTCGGCGCATGTTTCGCATCAGCATCAGTTTTGCAAGTCCAAGTACCGGTTGCTACACTGCCCGCGGTAGTGATATCGGCAGACCGATAGTATTGGACGTACTTGTCTTTGACCGCATTGGAGCCCTTAACTTGGCAAAGAATGCCAGCCTCCCCTGTAGTTTTAACGGTCGCGGTGACTGTCGCGCAGCGTTCGGTGCCGCTCTTTAAGCCAATCTCACTCACCGTTGAAGCCGTATAACTCAGCGCAGTCGTCACGCCTTCAATAATCTTTGTTTCAACTTGATTTTTCGCAGACTGTATTTCCGCCAAGGCCGATGCCACTTGCGCCTTCGCAATATAGTCTTGGTACGCCGGCACCGCCACCGCCGCTAGAACACCGATGATCGCGATCACCATCATCAACTCAATCAGGGTGAAACCCTTTTGCAGGCTGTTTTTCATAAAGAACTCCCTATCAACAAATAAAAAAAGTAGATCTACCTGGGTCAACTGACACATTGATGCTAAAAAAATGCTTAGCAATAGTTGTCAAATGGTATATCAAATGAGGGTCAGCAAGAGTTTGCGCATTTGCAAAAGAGACCAGCTATTGCT
>JAEMRG010000360.1 GCA_016463455.1 Rhodoferax sp. | reverse complement strand
TTCAAGTTTGCGATGAGTCCTTACGAAAATTGGCAGAAGCTCGCTTGGGCGGGCGTGTTCCTGATCACCCTGGCGGTGCTCGGCCTCAATATCGTGGCGCGCGTGTTAACGCGCCAAAAAACCTAACGTTTTCGGATCAGTATTACCATGCTAAACACAGATACCAGCATTGCCCGCACCAAGATTGCGATTAAAGACTTGAATTTTTATTATGGAAAATTCAAGGCATTGAAAGATATCAATTTGGATATCCCTGAAGGACGTGTGACCGCCTTCATTGGCCCTTCAGGTTGCGGTAAGTCGACACTCTTGCGCGTGCTCAACCGTATGTTTGAGTTGTATCCCGAGCAGCGCGCCGAAGGGCAGATCTTGCTTGATGGCGAAGATTTGCTCAAAAGCAAAGACGATGTAGCCTTGCTTCGTGCGAAGGTGGGTATGGTGTTCCAAAAGCCGACGCCCTTTCCGATGTCGATTTATGACAATGTGGCCTTTGGCGTCAAGTTGTTTGAAAACCTCAGTTCCAGCGACATGGAGGAACGGGTCGAATGGGCCTTACGCAAGTCGGCACTGTGGACGGAGGTCAAGGACAAATTGCAACAAAGTGGCTCTAGCCTATCGGGCGGGCAGCAACAGCGCCTGTGTATCGCGCGTGGCATTGCAATCAAACCGGAGGTGCTCTTGCTCGATGAGCCCTGCTCAGCGCTTGACCCGATATCCACAGCCAAGGTGGAAGAGCTGATTGTGGAACTCAAAGCCGATTACACCGTAGTCATCGTGACGCATAACATGCAGCAGGCAGCCCGTTGCAGCGACTACACGGCCTATATGTATTTGGGCGACTTGATCGAGTTCGGCGATACCAAGCAAATGTTTTTCAAACCGCAGCGCAAAGAGACCGAAGACTATATAACCGGCCGTTTCGGCTAAGCTCGCGCTGCACCCTGCCAACTTTTTGGTCCCTATTCACGCAATGAGGAAATCCTATGCCAGATAAGCATCTCTCAACCCAGTTTGACTCTGAATTGACCTCGGTGTCATCCCAGGTCATGGAAATGGGCGGACTGGTTGAATCCCAGATTCTTGGCGCTATCAAGGCGCTTTCCAACCGCAGTTTGGAAGCGGCCGAGGAAGTCGCAGTGGCCGAGGCCCGCGTTAACGCGATGGAAATCGAGATTGATCGGGATTTGTCCTCGATCATCGCCCGCCGCCAACCGACGGCGCGCGACCTGCGCTTGCTCATTGCCATCTCCAAGACCACCGCCAACTTGGAGCGGGTAGGTGATGAGGCAGCCAAAATCGCGCGCATGGCGCGTTCGATCATTGACGCGGGCGCACCGCGCTCCTTGCCGACAGTCGAGTTACGTTACGCTGCAGAGTTGGCTTCTGGCTTGCTCAACAAGGCGCTTGATGCATTTGCCCGCTTGGATGTCAACGCCGCCTTGAGTATTTTGAAAGAAGACGACGAGATTGACCGGGAGTTTGATGGCTTTGTGCGCATACTCATCACCTACATGATGGAAGACCCGCGCACGATTTCAGCCAGCCTGGATCTCTTGTTTTTGGCCAAAGCGATCGAGCGCATTGGTGACCACTCCAAAAACATCGCCGAGTTCATCATTTATGTGGTCAAAGGCGAAGATGTGCGCCACAGCAGCTTGGCCCAGGTGGAGCAGGCGATTAAATGAGAAACACCCCTACGGTGCTGCTAGTCGAGGATGAACCCTCGATTGCCGAACTGATCGCGGTGAACCTGCGGCACAACGGTTTCCGACCGATTTGGGCCATGGACAGTATCAGTGCGCAGCGCGAGATCGATGCGGCGCTGCCCGATCTGATTTTGCTGGACTGGATGTTGCCCGGGGAAAGCGGCCTGTCGCTGGCCAAACGCTGGCGCGGAAATGAGCGCACCAAGGCGGTGCCGCTGATTATGCTGACGGCCCGTGGCGACGAGGCAGACCGTGTCGCGGGCCTGGATGCGGGTGCGGACGACTACATCGCCAAGCCTTTCTCCACCAAAGAATTGCTCGCACGGGTGCGCGCGGTCTTGCGCCGCCGGGCCCCGCAAATGAAAGATGAAGCAATTTTGATATCGGGCTTGCGCCTTGATTCGGCCA
>JAEMRG010000359.1 GCA_016463455.1 Rhodoferax sp. | reverse complement strand
TGGCCGGCACGCTGTGCAACAAGATGGCGCCGGCGCTGCGCAAAGTCTATGACCAGATGTCCGAGCCGCGCTGGGTGCTTTCTATGGGCTCCTGCGCCAACGGCGGCGGCTACTACCACTACAGCTATTCGGTGGTGCGCGGCTGTGACCGCATCGTGCCGGTGGATGTGTATGTACCCGGTTGCCCGCCCACGGCCGAGGCGCTGCTCTACGGAATTTTGCAACTCCAACAAAAAATCCGCCGTACCGAAACCATCGCGCGCGCCTGATCACATCCATGACTTCTTATTCTGTTCGTCCTGAAGATACCCAGGCTGCGATTGCACAGGTGCTGGGCGACAAAGTCAAACGCATTTCGGTCGATCTGGGTGAAGTCAAAGTGTTGGTGTCCGCGCAGGACTACCACGCGGCGGCGCTTTTGCTACGCGACAGCGCGGGCTGCCAGTTCGAGCAAATGATGGACTTGTGCGCCGTGGACTACTCCACCTACGGCGACGGCCGCTACGAAGGCCCGCGTTACTGCATCGTGGTGCATTTGTTGTCGGTCAGCCTGAACCAGCGCGTGCGCCTGGAGGTCTTTGCCACCGATGACGATATGCCGGTACTCGACTCCATCAACGACATCTGGAATTCGGCCAACTGGTTTGAGCGCGAGGCTTTTGACCTTTTTGGCGTGGTGTTTGAAGGCCATGACGACCTGCGCCGCATCCTGACAGACTACGGCTTTATCGGCCACCCCTTCCGAAAAGACTTCCCCACCACCGGGTATGTGGAAATGCGCTACGACGCCGAGCAGGCGCGGGTGATTTACCAGCCGGTGACGATCGAGACGCGTGAAATCACGCCGCGCATCATCCGCGAAGAGAACTACGGAGGCCTGCACTAAGCAGGGCTCGCCATGGCTGAAATTAAAAACTACACCCTCAACTTCGGTCCGCAGCACCCAGCCGCGCACGGCGTGCTGCGCCTGGTGCTCGAGCTTGACGGCGAAGTCATCCAGCGTGCCGACCCGCATATCGGCCTACTGCACCGCGCGACCGAAAAGCTGGCCGAGTCCAAAACCTATATCCAGGCCTTGCCCTATATGGATCGCCTGGACTATGTGTCCATGATGTGCAACGAGCACGCCTACTGTCTGGCCATCGAAAAGTTGCTGGGTATCGAAGTGCCTATCCGAGCGCAGTACATCCGCGTGATGTATTCCGAGATCACCCGTTTGTTGAATCACCTGATGTGGCTGGGCTCGCACGGCAATGACTGCGGTAGCTCGACGATTCTGATCTACACCTTCCGCGAGCGCGAGGATTTGTTTGACATGTACGAAGCGGCCAGCGGCGCGCGCATGCACGCGGCCTATTTCCGGCCCGGCGGCGTGTACCGCGACCTGCCCGACACCATGCCGCAGTTCAAGGCCAACAAAATCCGCAACGCCAAAGGCATTGCCGAACTCAACGCCAATCGCCAAGGCTCACTGCTGGACTTTATCGAAGACTTCACCCAGCGCTTCCCGCAGTGTTTGTCCGAATACCACACGCTCCTGACCGACAACCGCATTTGGAAGCAACGCACCGTCAACATCGGCATCGTCACGCCCGAGCGCGCGCTCAATTTGGGCTTTAGCGGCCCCATGCTGCGCGGCTCCGGCATTGCCTGGGATCTGCGTAAAAAGCAGCCTTATGAGGTGTACTCCGAAATGGACTTTGACATCCCCGTAGGCAAGACCGGCGATGTCTATGACCGCTATCTGGTGCGCATGGAAGAGATGAAGCAGTCCAACCGCATCATCAGCCAGTGTGTGCAGTGGCTCAAGGCCAACCCCGGTCCGGTAATCACCGACAACCACAAAGTGGCTGCGCCTTCGCGTGAATCCATGAAGACGAATATGGAAGGCCTGATCCACCACTTCAAGTTGTTTACTGAAGGTTTTCATGTACCCCAGGGTGAGGCCTATGCCGCCGTAGAGCATCCCAAGGGCGAGTTTGGCATTTACATCGTCAGCGATGGTGCCAATAAGCCTTACCGGCTGAAGATTCGTGCCCCCGGTTTTGCCCACCTGGCCGCGCTCAATGAAATGGCCAAGGGCCACATGATTGCCGATGCGGTTTCCATCATCGGCA
>JAEMRG010000078.1 GCA_016463455.1 Rhodoferax sp. | reverse complement strand
AGCGTGACGGATGCGGCGCGCAGCTGGTCGGGGTGCAGGGGGGCATTCATGGGTAAGGGCTCCTGTGGTGGTAGAGCCGCCTTGTGGGCGGCGGTTTGTGCAGCGGGCTCTGGGTAAGAGGACTGCGCTCAGGTGTGCAGTGTAGTCAAACTAAAAGCAAGTGTGTATCGCGCCGCTGATGGCTCAGACTCACTTAGGCCACAACACCCACATCTGCAAAGACTGCTTCAGCCGCCCCGCCAAATCCCCGGCTTGCGCGCCCGAGCCCGCAAAGTAGTCGGCGCGCACGGCGCCAATGATGGCGCTGCCGGTGTCCTGGGCGATGACCAGTTGTTGCAACTGGGTTTGGGGCCCACTGGAACTGATCCAGACCGGCGTGCCATAAGGAATGCTGCCCGGATCGACGGCTATCGAGCCCCCAGCTGTCAGGGCCACACCCTGGGCGCCGCGCGGGCCGGCTTCTGGATCGCTGTCACTTAAGGCCTCTTCGCGGAAAAAAACCATGCGCGGGTTGCTCCAAAGCAGCTCTTGCTGGCGTTGCGGATTGCGTGCCAGCCAGGCTTTGATGCCGGGCCAGGTGGCATCCTTGGTGAGGCCCTGGTCCAGCAACCACTTGCCCACGCTTTTATAGGGCTGCTCATTGGTGGCGGCAAATGCCAGGCGCGAGGTGCGAAAGCTACCGTCGGCCTGCTGCACACGGATACGCCCCGAGCCTTGGATCTGCAGCACCAGGGCATCGACCGGGTCGTTCAGATACACCAGCGCTTTGCCTTTGAGCGCGGCTTTGGCCTCGGGCAGGGTGTCCATTTCCTTGCGCGTGTACCAAGGCTTGCGGCTGGCCAAACCGGCCGGTGCCGCGTAGAGTGGCGCATTGAATTGGGCCGATGGCGCGCGGCTGGCCTCAAAAATAGGTTCGTAATAGGCGGTGAGCAAACCCTGGGATTCACCTTGCAGCGACTCGACCCGGTAGGGCTGCAGGTGGCGGAACATCCAGGCGCGCTGTCCGGCTGCATCGGCGTTAGATAGCGCCATGGCTTGGGGGCACAAAGTGGCCAAAGCCGGGGGCATGGTGGCGCTGCGTTCGCAGCTTTTTATCCAGGCGCGCCAGCCCTGGCCTAGGGCGTCTTGCTGCAGGCCGGGCAATGCGTCCCAGCCCACCCCCACCCAGCGGCTGCGTGCTTGAACGATAGTTTGCCCAGTTTCTACTTTAGGTGGCGCTAGTACTGCTGCAGCGGGTGCTGCTGGCACTTGCGTAGTGGACGCCGGTGTGCGGTCTTCAACCGGAGCGCTGTTGGGGCTACTGGCGCAGCCGCCCAGGCTTCCTACAATCAGCGCGCACATCACTGCGGCAGCAAACCACCCCATGACCCTGATTATTTTGGAAGCACTCGGCGCGGGCTTGCTGCTGGTAGGCATCGTGTGGTGGACCATGTTTTCTGGGCGCAATAAGGGGGAGTTGCCACCTGACTCTTCGGATGAAGAAACGCCGCCTAAGCCGTAAATTTTTTTCACAGCAAGCGGTGCTGCAAGGCCGGTAATTGCATGCGGCAACGGGCTACTTGTGCGGCATCGATCTCGGCCAGCACCACCCCAGGCTCTTGCGCCTGCTGCGCCAGCACCGCGCCCCAGGGGTCGATGGCCAAGGACTGGCCCCAGGTGCGGCGCCCGTTGGGGTGCGTGCCGCCTTGCGCAGCGGCCACCACAAAGCTCAGGTTTTCTACCGCGCGCGTGCGCAGCAGCAATTCCCAATGCGCCTGGCCGGTGGTGTAGGTAAAAGCGCTGGGCACCAGTAACAAGTCCGCACCAGCGGCGGAGTGCGTGCGGTACAACTCGGCAAAGCGCAGGTCGTAGCAAACACTCAAACCCACCGTCCACACATGCCCATCGCGCGAGGGCAGCGCAAACTGCACTGGCTGGTGGCCCGCTTGCAGCACGCGTGATTCGTCGTAGGACTCCGTGCCATTGTCAAAGCGGAACAAATGAATTTTGTCGTAGCGGGCAGCGCAAGTGCCTTGCGGGTCGAAAGCCAGGCTGCTGTTAAACGCTTTGTCGCTATGGCCTGCCTTGCTGGTGGACAAAGGCAGCGTGCCGCCGACAATCCACAGGCCCAGGCGGCGCGCCTCTTCAGACAAAAAGTCTTGGATCGGGCCGCTGCCAAACTGCTCCTGGATAGCCAACTTTTCGCCATCGTGTTGACCCATCAGGCAAAAGTATTCGGGCAATACGGCCAGCTCGGCACCGGCTTGGGCCGCTTGCGCCAAGAGCTTGGCTGCCTGGGCCAGGTTGTCCGCCACCACGCCGGTGGACACCATCTGAATTGCTGCGACCTGCATACCGCACTCCTGATAAACGGGTTGATAAAAAAGCCTGCACGGCCTACTTGGAGGGGCTGCTGCGTTCCACCTTGGTTACGCGTGGCTCCAACCAGCTACCGTCAATAAAAAACTCATGCGTATTGGCCTCCACCAGGGGCTTGAGCAAAAGCCACTGCGCCAATAGCGAGTAAATACCCACCACCGGGTTCACAGCGGTATAGACCAGGGCGGCGCCAGCGGCATTGAGCTCAGGAATCACCACCACTTTAATCGCTTGGGTTTCCTTGGCTATATCGGCGCTGCCCTCCATCAAGACCACCGCATTAGGCCCTTTCATTTGCAGATTATTGGTGCGCGCCTGGCCTTTAGAAATATTGATGTCTCCGCGCACAAAATCAAAAGTGAAGCCTTCGCTAAACACATCCCGAAAATCGAGCATCAAACGTCGCGGCAGCGATTGCAAACTCAGCACGCCCAGCAGCTTACCGATATTGGGCTCGGTCTTGAGAAACTGGCCGTCATCAATGGCCACACTCAAGCTGCCCGTCATGCTGGGGTAGTCCACGGTAATGGGCGAGCCCAGCCAGCCTACCTGCCCTTCGATTTTCCCCTTGCCTTTGCGGATCACATTCTTCATACCGTAGCGCGCCAGCAAGTCGCCCGAGTCTTTGATGTCCAGTTGGAAGTCCAGCTGCGTACGGCGTCGGTCGCGCATGGAGTCGGCCGGCACATGGGCTGCTGAGCCAGGTGCCGGGGCTTGCAAGCGCCAGGATCCGCTGGCATTGAGCACGGCCTCGGGCATGTTGACAACAAAGCGTTTAAGCAACCACTCGCGCTGGGCATCGCGCGCGGTGGGCGACACCTGGTTGATGGCTTCGACTTCTAGCCGCCCCAGCTTGCGGCCTTGCAACTCAAACTCTTCGGCCACCACGTCCAGCGCCGGGATGCTGGAGGGCTGCTCGTCCAGCAATTTGTCCACTTCTTGCGCCGCTTTGCTGTTCAGAGTCAGACGGCTCAGGCGCGCATACAAACGCCCTGCGTTGCCGCTGTCGGCCGCTGCGCCACCCAGGCCGGCCTGGCGGTATTCCAACTGGCCACTGAACTCGGTGGCCTCCACCTGCGAGCGCCACAGGTTTGCAACGCGGGTGGCCTTGAGGTTGACTGCGTGCACCGTATGGCCGCTCCAGCTAATTTCGCGGGCGCGCAGTTGCAGCGCATTGGGCAGGAAATCAGTGCCCAGATCAAACTGGGGTGTGTTGATTTTTTTGCGCGTACCCACGCTATGGCTCACACCGCTAAAAAGTACCGACCAGCTATCCACATCCAGCGCCTCCATGCTCAGGCGGGCGGAAATGCCTTGCGTCGGCATGGCCAGGGCCTCGTTGGCCCCGGTACCCAGCGCCATGGTGCCACGCAGCACGCGCGGTGCAGTGCCTGAGATATCACGCAGCAAATTCATGTTGGCGATGGCGCCCAGGCTCACCTGCCACTGCTCCTGGGTCTTTGCTACCGAAGCGCTACTGGCAAGCAAGGGCGCCGACACTTGCAGGCGCAATGGCAGCGTGGCTTCGGCGCTTTTGTTCAACGGCGCAGGCAGAGCCAGTGCCATTCCTTGCAAATTAGCATTCACCGTAATGTCGGGCACCCCCAAGCGCATCATGATAATGGCCTGGTAATTGGTCGCGCCCGTGGCATAGTGCGCCAAGTTGGCCAGCGCACCGAGCTCAGCGGCTTCGCGCAAACCCTCGGCGGCCACCCGCCCGTCCAGCCGTAAAGTGGCCGAACCGGCTTTGATGCTGGCGCCTGCGTCCGTCGTTTTAGGGCCGGCGGGGGCGCTATACGGCCCAGCGCCGAGGTTGCCCAAACTGCCTTCGATGCGCACGTCACCGCCGAATAAACGCCCGGTGACACCGTTGACGTTGTAGTCAAACTCGGTGAAGTTGATCGGTCCGCGTGCGCGCAGCACTCGCGGCGTGGAAGGCAGGATTTGCACATCATTGCCTTGCAGATTGACGCTGCCATTGACCGTCATGCGGTCGGTATCGGCTAGCGGAAAGTCGAGCTTGACGCGGTACTCGGCCAGGCCGTTGGCCGACGCCTTGGCCAATGCCTGCCCAGTCATCTCGGCCAGGGGCGACTGATTGGCCACCGTTAAGGCGTCGGCCAACGGCCCGCGCCCTTGTGCGTTGACGGACACCGTGGAGTTGCCGTACAAATTGTTAATCACTGCATCGCCGCGCAGCATAGGCACCGTGCCCCACAGTCCGCGCATGCCGTTGAGGTAGAGCGCGCTTTGGTCTATCACCAATTCGCCATTGAGCTGGGTAAACACCGGCCAAGGCAGCTTGCCAGGTGGCATTTGCGTGGCGGGCACGTAGGCGAAAGTGGCATTACTGAGGTTGGCCGAAACGCGGAACTGGCCCGGACGCGCTTGCGCGAACGGAAACGCACGCAAGTCGCCTTTGAGTCTGAGTTTGATGTCCGACGCCGCGCCCGCGCGCACTGCATCTCTCACATAGTCGCGCAGTTCTTTCGATAGCGACAGCGGCAAATAGCGCTGCACACGCGCCAGCTCCAGGCGCGCAAAGCGCGCTTGCATATCTACACTGCCCGGGCCGGAGCCGCTTGGCTGCATCGTCCATTGCCCCTCCAATTCACCCTGCACATCGGCGTTGCCAATGCGCACTTTGCTGGCGCTGACGGTCCAGCCGACAGGTGTATTTTTCCATTGCAGGTCCGCGCTCAATTCGTTGACGGGTACCAGGGGTTCGGACAAGTGCCGCCCAAGATCCAAGACACCCTTGTTCATCGCCAGATGCGCGCGCCCACCGCGTTCACTCAGGTCAAGCTCTATATCCAAGCCGCGAAAGCCGGGCATTCCTTCGCCTTGCGCCGCCATCCCGGCTTCTTGGATACGGCCTTTGAGTGCAAAGGTCTCTGGCGCGCTGACAGCGCCGGTCCAGCTCGCCTGAAAACCTTGCACGATGCCCACGGGCTGGTAGGACTCCAACACCGTGCGCAACTTGGCCTCCATAGGAAAGCGCTGTGCAACCTGGCTTAAAGCGCCCAAGTCCAGCCGTTCGGCAACAAGCTCGCCATGCGCCGGCGAGGAGTCGATCTTGGCCCCCTTGCCCTCCTGCGCATCCCAAATCGACAAACGCGCATTACCCCCGGGCCAACGTACGCCATCGGCAGTGACAAACTGCAAGCCCTCGCTGGTGTACTCCATGCCACCGACTATGCTACGCGCAGCCAGGCGCCCGGATGCGGAGGGCATCACGATGGAGGCCATTTCTTCGGACTGGCCCAGCTCCACATCCTTGACCAATACATCGGCGGTAGCGCCTGTGAATTGGCCACGCAGCACATCGGCCCAGACTCGCAGGCTGCCGCGCCCCTGGCTGACGTGGGTGCCCAAATCCACATAGTTGCGCAGCTGGCCCCAGTCCACATCGCCAAACAGGGCATACATCTGGCCCGACCAGCTTTTGACCTCGCCCCCATGCAAGGCCAGCACCGGGTGGCTAAATGCGCCTTGCACCGTAAAGCGATCACCCCATTGGCTCGGGGGGCTGGCATCGAGTCGAAAACTGTGGCTAAAACGCCGGTTGCGCAGCACCAGGTCCACATCGGACAAGTCCAGCGGCGCTGCGCTGCGCGTTTCATCGGTCCAGCGCAGCTGGCCATGACGGATCGCGATTTCGGGCTGGCTAAAGAGCCAGTCGCTTGCCGCATCGGGTGCATCGTCCATAGGGCTCAGTTGCAAGCCGGCAATCCAGATGGAGCGGTCGGCGGCGCGCCGTATATCCAGCGCAGCGCCTTCTACATACAGCTGCTCTAAGTTGCCTGCGGCCAGCGAACGGGGGGAAATCGCCGCCCGTACCGTGGGCAGCGTCAGCGCCACCCGCCCTTCTTGGTCCACCAATTGCACATCATGCAGCGCAAGCGAGGGGATGAGACCGTTGGATACCGCTTCGATCGTGCCAATGCGTACCCCTATTCCTAATCGCTGCGTAGCCTGTTCTTGCAGCCAGGGGCGCAAAGTGTCGATTCGCGGCACAATGGCAAAGTGCAACACCGCCCAGAACAAGACAAACGACAGCCACCCGGCACCGACCAAGCGCAGCAGCCACTTAGCCAAGAACGCGACGGTCGACAGGGTACGCGAGGGGATGGTTGGAGCTTCAGTCATTGGCGCGTGCAGTCAAGCATGGAATTATGACCCGCAATATCCCCGCTTCCCGCTCCGAGTACGCACGATTTGCGCAAAGAGTGCGCAGGCGTTATGGCGCAGGACTTGCTATGTTGCCAGAGGGTCTGCCCGACGCATCTGCGCAGCAAGCGCTCTATCAAACTTTACGTGCTCAAGGGCTGGAGGTTGGCGAGGCTTTGCGCATCACGCGCCAGCATGTGCTCGAACGCCTTCTGGTATTGGACTGCGATGCGGGCCTGGACTTGCGCGCTGTTACGCAGTGCATGACCGCGCTGGCTGAGCTGGCGCTGTGCGAAGCCTATGCCCAGGCCAGCGCCGATGTGCAATCCGTGCATGGCGCACCCTGCAAAGCCGATGGCAGCGCCAGCGCGTTGTGCATCATCGGCATGGGCAAACTGGGTGCGCGCGAGCTCAATGTCTCCAGCGACATCGACTTGATTTATGTGTATGAAGCCGATGGTGACACCCTTGGCAATAGCGAAGGGCGCGCTCGCATCTCCAACCAGGAGTACTACGGCAAGCTGGTGCGCGCGCTCTATACCGTGCTGGGCGATACCACCGAGCACGGTTTTGTATTCCGGGTGGACCTGGCGCTGCGCCCCAATGGCAACTCCGGCCCGCCCGCGGTGTCGCTGGGCGCTTTAGAGGAATATTTCCAAACCCAAGGCCGTGAGTGGGAGCGTTTTGCCTGGCTGAAAAGCCGCGTGCTGGCGCCGCAGTCCAGCGTGGGCAGCGCTTTTGCCCTGCAATTGCGCGCCGTGGTAACGCCTTTTGTGTTTCGCAAATACCTAGACTACAACGTGTTTGACGCCTTGCGCGTGCTGCACCGCCAAATCCGCGAACACGCGGGCAAGCGCAGCGCCGGTCACCCCGAGCGGCACAACGATGTCAAGCTTTCCCGCGGTGGCATCCGCGAAATTGAATTTACCGTGCAGCTTTTGCAAGTGGTGCGCGGCGGCCAGTTCCCCGAGTTGCGCACCCGGCCTACGCTGAGCGCCCTGCAGCGCTTGGTACAAGCGGGCCTGATGCCGGCTGACAAAGCCCAGGCCTTGGAAGAGGCCTATGTTTTTCTGCGCCGTGTGGAGCACCGCATCCAGTACCTGGACGACCAGCAAACCCATGTCTTGCCCACGCAGGACGCCGATCTGGCCTGGATTGCCGACACCTTGGAGTTCGCCAACACCCGCGAATTTTTAGCGCAGTTAGACCACCACCGCGAAAACGTCGCGCAGGAATTTGATGTTCTGCTTGGCGGCAGTGACAAAGCTTGTGGCGGCTGCAAACCAGGAGAAGCGGGCCCGGCCCGCCCCGGCGCCCCGGCGCTTACCGACCTGGACAGCGTGCTCGCGCATTTGCCCACAGCGATGCAAGAGCGCCTGGCGCTGTGGCGCGACCATCCGCGCGTCCTGGCTTTGCGCGAGGAATCTCGGGGCCGCTTGCTGCGCCTGGTGCAGCGCACCGGCCAGTGGTTACAAGAGGGCGAGATAAACCAGGAGGCCGCGCTGCGGCTGATGGACTGGATGGAGTCGCTGTTGCGCCGCGAAAGCTATCTGGCTTTGCTGGTCGAGCGCCCAGGCGTGCACCAGCGTTTACTACGGCTCTTGGGCGCGGCGCGTTGGCCGGCGCGCTACTTGCTCAAGCACCCCGGCGTGATCGACGAACTGGCCGGTAGCACCATGGTGCGCGAGCGCTTTGACGCGGCCGCATGCGAGGCCGATATCGAGCGCCGCTGCATAGCCTTGCGCAACAGCGGCGAAGAGGACGAGGAAAGCCTGCTTAACCTGTTGCGCCGTGCGCACC
>JAEMRG010000358.1 GCA_016463455.1 Rhodoferax sp. | reverse complement strand
GGTCGGCGTGCAGCAAATAGGTGTCAGCATGGTGCATTGGGCGAGTGTAGAGCCCACTACGAAGCTCAAGACCTCTGCCAACTAAATTTCACATAACAAAACAGAAAAGCATTATTTGAAATTTAGTGGCTTTTGTGCGAGAATTTTCATCCTGTACGCTACAAGCACCACACCAGCAGGAGACGCTATGACAAGCACCGCGCAAAACACCGCTAATTCCTTACCCCTGGGGTTCGGCGGCGATATCGACAACCAAGAAACGCGTGAGTGGATGGACGCCTTGTCCGCCGTCATCGAGGCCGAAGGCCCCGAACGCGCCCACTTCCTGTTAGAGCAACTGCTCGAACATGCGCGCCAAAAAAGCATTGACATGCCTTTTTCGGCTACTACGGGCTATGTCAACACCATTGAGCCCGAGAAGGAAGAACGGTCGCCCGGTAATTTGGAGATGGAAGAACGCCTGCGCGCCTACATGCGTTGGAACGCGATGGCCATGGTCGTTAAGGCCAACCGCCATGACCCGGCCGACGGCGGCGATCTGGGTGGCCACATCGGTTCTTTTGCCTCGCTGGCCAGTTTGTTTGGTGCGGGCTTTAACCATTTTTGGCACGCTGAGAGCGAGAACCACGGCGGCGATTGCTTGTTTATCCAAGGCCACGTGGCGCCCGGCGTCTATGCCCGCGCCTACCTGGAAGGCCGTTTGAGCGAAGAGCAGTTGCTCAACTTCCGCCAGGAAGTGGACGGCAAGGGTTTGTCCAGCTACCCGCATCCCAAGCTGATGCCCGAGTTCTGGCAGTTTCCCACCGTGTCTATGGGACTGGGTCCGCTGATGGCGATTTACCAGGCACGCTTTTTAAAGTATCTGCATGCCCGTGGCATTGCCAATACTGAAAACCGCAAAGTCTGGGTGTTCTGCGGTGACGGCGAGATGGACGAGGTCGAGTCCCTGGGCGCTATCGGCCTGGCCGCACGCGAGAAATTGGACAACCTGATTTTTGTCATCAACTGCAATTTGCAACGCTTGGACGGCCCTGTGCGGGGCAACGGAAAAATCATCCAGGAACTCGAAGGCGAATTCCGTGGTTCTGGTTGGAATGTGATCAAGCTGATTTGGGGCAGCAGCTGGGACCCGCTGTTGGCCCGCGACAAAGACGGCGCGCTGCGCAAAATCATGATGGACACGGTCGATGGTGACTACCAGGCCATGAAGGCCAATGATGGCGCCTATGTGCGCAAACATTTCTTCGGCAAGCACCCCAGCACCGCCAAGATGGTGGAGCACATGAGCGACGCAGAAATTTTTGAACTTCGTCGTGGTGGCCATGACTCTAAAAAAGTCTATGCCGCTTACCACCAGGCGGTGAACCACAAAGGCCAGCCGACGGTGCTGCTGATCAAGACCATCAAAGGTTTTGGCATGGGCAAAAGCGGCGAAGGTAAGAATAATGTGCACCAGACCAAGAAGCTGACGGACGAGGACATTAAGGCCTTTCGCGACCGCTTCAACATCCCGATTCCTGATAGCGAATTGGCCAAAATTCCGTTTTACAAACCGGCTGAAGACACGCCCGAGATGCGCTATTTGCATGAGCGACGCAAGGCCCTGGGCGGCTACCTGCCGCACCGCCGCGTCAAAGCGGACGAGCAATTTACCGTGCCCTCTTTGGATACCTTCAAAGCGGTGATTGAGCCCACCGTGGAAGGCCGCGAGATTTCTACGACCCAGGCCTATGTGCGCTTTCTGACTACGCTCTTGCGCGATAAAGCCATAGGCCCGCGCGTGGTGCCGATTTTGGTGGACGAGGCGCGCACTTTTGGTATGGAAGGCTTGTTTCGCCAGATCGGTATTTACAACCCGGACGGCCAGCTATACACCCCGGTTGATAAAGACCAGGTGATGTACTACAAGGAAGACAAGCAAGGCCAGATCCTGCAAGAAGGCATTAACGAGGCCGGCGGCATGAGCAGCTGGATTGCGGCAGCGACCAGCTACAGCACCAGCAACCGCATCATGATTCCGTTTTATGTGTATTACTCGATGTTCGGCTTCCAGCGCATTGGCGACCTGGCCTGGGCTGCGGGCGATATGCAGGCGCGTGGATTTTTGCTGGGGGGCACAT
>JAEMRG010000357.1 GCA_016463455.1 Rhodoferax sp. | reverse complement strand
CTTTGTCGTCAGCGGCGAAGGCCGACCCCATTACCAAGGCGCTGCTGAGTGCAGCGGCAAATACCCATTGACTACGTGTTTTCATATTGCACCTTTATTTGAAAATTGCCAAAACATAGGAAGCGACCATACTACTTAAGGGAAACTATGTTGCCCTTGGGGAAATAATCGCAGTTTTGCAAAGAAGTGTCAACGGCGTTTAGGGACTAATTACACTGGTGCTTACCCTTGGTTTTAAACTGCCTTGCACTCTAGCGCCTGGCATGTTCATACAGGAGGGCACCCTAGGGACTCGCGAAGTACCCCGGGCGCTGCGTGGGTTTGGGCCCTGCGCTTGGCTTGCCGCATTAGCGCTTTACGCCATGTTGTTGCGGCTAGCCAATTCGGCAAACAGGGCGGCCTGGTCCATGCCCGCCAAGCCGTGGTCATGGGCCTGGGCGTAGAGTTGCTCCAGGAGTTGGGTGATGGGCGCGTCAAAGCCCAATTGCTTGCCGGTGTCCAGTGCGTTGCGCATATCTTTGAGTTGCACGCTGATACGCCCGCGCGGTGCGAAATCGCGCTCCACCATGCGCTGGCCATGCACTTGCAAAATGCGACTGTCCGCAAAACCGCCGCTGATCGCCTCTTTCACTTTGGCCATGTCCGCACCGCCTTTGGCACAGAGCAACAAGGCTTCGCCCGCGCTAATGCTCTTTTTCAAACCAACTCCACCGCCGCCCGCAACTGCGCAGGACTGCTGTAAAGATAGGCGGCGGTTGTAGCAATATTTCTGTGCCCGGCCAGGGTTTTGAGAATGTGTATGGCCGTTCCCTTGTTGGCCAATGATGTTAGAAAAGTGCGGCGCCCACTATGGCGCACCGAGGTGCCCATCTGCTCTGCCAGGTCATGGATGGGAATTCCCTCAAGCAAGCGCTGGGTAGCGTAGTAGTGGCGCAGGCTGTACAAACTGCGCTCTTTGCCGGTCACTGGGCAGTAGAGCAGTTCAGAGGCTTCCAGCCAATGGCGAAACGACTTGTTCCAGTTATCCGGAACTGAGCCATCGGACAATCGAAACAGTGGCTTAGCCACCCGTTTCTTCAGTACCTCTTCCAAAGTTAAGTCAGCCAAGTCTGGGCTTAACTGGCGCAGTCGCTCCAGCAGCAGCCAGCAACTGTGGTGGGCTACAAAGTTCCTGGCACCCCGTTTGCCCCGCTGCAGCCTAAAGTGCAGGATGGGCTGGTTATCCCTAATTTCCACGTCAATGTGGCGCCACTCCAAAAACTCAGCCTCGGTGCCAGCGCGCATGCCAGTGGCAGCCATGAACGGCACATAGATAGCCAGCAGTTCGCGGATCATCCTGGTGCGGCTGGTGCGGGCATGGCTGATAAAAGTGGGCGCGTAGCCCATCATCACTTCCAGCTCTTCGTGACTAAATTCCGCCCGGCGGTCGCTCTCAGTACCGGTGTTCTTGGTAGCAGGGCGCTGGTACTCGGTCATAAAGCCACGCTCAATGGCTTCATCAAAAATCAGGTTCAGCGCGGCGTTGTGGTTGTTCTGGGCACTACCTGAAAGTTCTCTGCCCACCTTGACGCTGCGCCAGGTATGGAACTCAGAGATAACAGCAGGCTTAATGCCGTCAATGTTGTAGGCGCCGTAGAAGGGGATCAGATAAAGGCGTATGGCTGAGACATAGTCCTTGGTGCTGGGGCGGGCAGTGCCAGCTTTGATTTCAGCATCCAGCCTGTGCAGCACCATCTCCGCTACGGGCTTGAATTTCTTGCTGATCACGGGCCTGCCAGCCTCATGGTCAAAGGTGGCTTTCATCCACATGCGCTCGGCAATAGCAGCAGCGGCTTTGACATCGGCGGTATCGGTACTTTGTCGGAACCAAGTCTTGATGCCGTCTAGCTTGTAATGCACTTGCCACTTCTTGCTATCCATGCGACGTACAAGCCTGATTAGTTCAGGCTTTACAACAATGGTTTCACTGCTAGGAGTGCGCATAAGCGCAATGTACTATCGTCTTAGCAAAAAATCAACCAGCGGCCTACACACAAAACGTGTAATAACCGTGTAATTGACGCTTTAAATAAAAACAACCTGCTAAGTTGTTGTTTTTAAAGGGGTTTTGGCTCCTCAACCTGGGCTCGAACCAGGGACCTACG
>JAEMRG010000077.1 GCA_016463455.1 Rhodoferax sp. | reverse complement strand
ATGCCGTACACCGCATCCACCTCGGGCCGGCCCGCCGGCTGCACGATCGAGCGCGCATACGCGTTCAAGCTTTCCAAATAGCGTCGCTGGCCTTCGTTGAACAAAATATCAAAAGCCAATGTGGATTTACCCGACCCGCTAACGCCGGTCACTACGCTGAACTGGCCGCGTGGAATATTCACGGACAGCGACTGCAAGTTGTGTTCTTTGGCGTTCACGATACGGATATGGTTATCCGGTGCAACTCTCGCGCGTGAAGAAGCATCTAATGTCGTCAGGTAATTGGCGCTGGGCTCAGCGACCTCGTGCACCACGCCCATATTCGCGGCGTACTCGCGCAAGGCTCTGCCGGTGTGGCTGGTGGGGTGTAGGAGCAAATCTTCCGGCGTGCCGCAGGCGACTATTTCGCCACCGGCATCGCCGCCTTCGGGACCAAGGTCGATCAGCCAGTCGCTGGAGCGAATGACGTCCAGATTGTGTTCAATCACCAGCAGCGAATGGCCAGCGTCCAGCAATTTGCGCAAGGCGCGCATCAGCTTGGCGATGTCGTCAAAATGCAGTCCGGTAGTAGGCTCGTCCAGCATGAACAAAGTGCCACGGCGGGCCATAGGCTGGCGGCTATTGCTTGCGGATTTTGCCGCCTCGGCCAAAAAGCCAGCCAGCTTAAGGCGTTGCGCCTCACCGCCTGACAAAGTGGGCACCGGTTGGCCCAGCTTCACATACTCCAGGCCTACATCGACGATCGGTTGCAGCGCGCGGATCACGTCGCGGTCTTGGGCAAATACGGTCGCGGCTTCGCTCACGGTCAGGTCCAGCACATCGGCGACGTTATAGGCCTTGAGCGCACTATCGCCGCCGCTACGCCGTTCAATCGTCACTTCCAATATTTCAGGGCGATAACGCTTGCCATTGCAATCGGGGCAGCGCAAATACACGTCACTCAAAAACTGCATCTCAATGTGTTCAAAGCCTGAGCCGCCACAGGTCGGGCAGCGCCCGTCGCCGCTGTTGGAGCTGAACTTGGAAGCGGTGTAGCTGCGCTCTTGCGACAGCGGGGCGGTGGCAAAAAGTTCGCGGATGGCATCCCAGGCGCCCACATAGCTCGACGGGTTGGAACGCGCGGTTTTACCGATGGGCGACTGGTCCACAAACACCACTTCGCTGAGCATGTCTGCACCCAGCAATCGGCTGTGCAGACCCGGCGTATCCGTGGCCTTGCCGAAGTGGCGCAAAAGTGCCGGAGCCAATACGTCTTGCACCAGCGTGGATTTGCCCGAACCGCTGACACCCGTCACGCACACCAGGCGCTGTAAGGGGATTTCTATATCTACATTTTTTAGGTTGTGTTCGCGTACACCTTCCAGCACCAGGCGCGGCGTGTTGTCGCCCACCATGCGCTTAAAGCCCATGCCCACTTGCTTGCGCCCGCCCAGGTAGGCACCGGTCAAGGTGTCGGCGGCTTTCAGGGCTTCGGTGCTGCCGTCAAACACTATTTGCCCGCCTTTTTCGCCAGGCCCCGGCCCCATGTCCAGCATGCGGTCGGCGGCCAGCATCACTGCCGGATCGTGCTCCACCACCACCAGCGTGTTGCCGGCATCGCGCAGGCGTTGCATGGCCACGATGATGCGGTGCATGTCGCGTGGATGCAGGCCGATACTGGGCTCATCGAGCACAAACAAGGTATTGACCAGCGAAGTACCCAATGCGGTGGTCAGGTTGATACGCTGCACTTCTCCGCCGCTCAAGGTGCGGCTTTGCCGGTCCAGCGTCAGGTAGCCAATGCCCACATCGCACAGGTATTTCAGGCGGGTACGGATTTCGTCCAGCAGCAGCTTCAGGGTTTTGTTATCCGCCTCTGAATGGGTGCTGGGGCTGGTCGCCTCTGGCGCGCTTGGAGCAGGCACTCCCGGCCCACGCGCTTCCAGGCCCACTTGCAAACGGTCGAAAAACGCGCGCACACGGTCCAGTGGTAGCAGCATCAAATCATGCAGGCACAAACCGGGCAGGGCCTGCAGCTGCGCTGCTGTCCATTGCACGCCCTGCGGTAGAAAGCGCTTGGCGGGTGCTAGCACCGCGTCCGCATCGGCTTGGCTACCCACGCGCCACAACAGGCTCTCGGTCTTGAGCCGGGCGCCGGCGCACACACCGCAGGGCGTGTAGCTGCGGTACTTGGACAGCAGCACCCGGATGTGCATTTTGTAGGCCTTGCTTTCCAGGTATTCAAAAAACCGGTCCACGCCAAACCAGTGCTGGTTCCATTTGCCATTCCACTTGGGCGAGCCTTTAAGCACCCATTGCTGCTGCGCTGCGCTTAGCTTGTACCAAGGCGTATCGCGCGGAATGCCCTCGGCTTCCGCATGGCGCATCAAGTCGTCCTGGCATTCCTGCCAGGCTGGGGTTTGCATAGTTTTGATGGCGCCGGCGCGCAGCGTCAACTTGTCGTTGGGAATCACCAGGCCATAGTCCACACCCACCACCCGCCCAAAGCCCCGGCAGGTCTCGCAAGCACCCACGGCGGAGTTAAAGGAGAACATGGAGGCAATGGGCTCCTGGTAGCGCACATCGCTTTGCGGGCAATGCAGCCCGGTGGAAAAAGACCATACTAAATGGGGGTCAGACCCCAATAGCTCCGGCTTATCACTGTCCGGCGCCGGGTACACATGGACCCGCCCACTGCCGCGTTTGATGGCCAGCTCCAGGGCTTCGAGCACGCGGGCTTTATCGGCACTTTCGATACGGAATCGGTCCGCCACCACGTCCAGCACCCGACGCTCGCCGGAGACGCGTTCGCCATGGACGCGGGTAAAGCCACTGGCGCTAAGCCATTGGCTCAGCTCTTCGGCACTGGTAGCTAGCGGCAGCTCGACTGGAAAGGTGACTGCCAAACGCGGATTACCGGCTTGTGCGGCGCGGCGCATGAGCTCGGCGTAAATGGATTCTGGCGTGTCGTGTTGCACCGCTTGGGCGCTGACCCGGTCAAACAACTGCCCTGCGCGGGAAAACAGCAGCTTGAGATGGTCATTCAGCTCCGTCATGGTGCCCACGGTGGAGCGGCTGGAGCGCACCGGGTTGGTCTGGTCGATGGCGATGGCCGGGGGCACGCCCTCCACCTTGTCCACCGCCGGCTTGTCCATACGGTCCAGAAACTGGCGCGCATAGGCGGAAAAGGTTTCTACATAGCGGCGCTGGCCTTCGGCATACAGGGTGTCAAAGACCAGGCTGGATTTGCCTGAACCGCTAGGGCCTGTGACCACCGTCAATTCGCCGGTGCGAATGTCCAGGTCCAGGTTTTTTAAATTGTGTTGCCGCGCTCCGCGGATGCGGATGGTGCCCTCGGACATAGTAAGGCGCTCCAACAAAGTAAGGGAGCAGCATTCTAGGCAGTGCTGGCCGCTTTCAGCCGGGCTGCGGGCATTTATGCGGAAGGCGGCGGCCTATTTCGCCTCGGATATCAATATCGCCACCCTTACCCGGAAAATACAAAGTCAGCTATGGTCTAACCCTTGCATATACTTCTGCGAGGCAGGAATTTAGCGATTTGCGCGTGTGATGCCCGAAGGCAAGTCTTTTGCAGCATTCCAAGCGGCGTCGGAAATGCAGGTGGGGTCTTCTAGATAGGCACGCAGCATCGGCAAGGCATCCATGCCCCAAAACACCTTGTCATCCACTTGGTACGAAGGGACCCCAAATACGCCTTGTGATAAAGCGTGTGCCGTATGCGCGCTCAGCATTTGCTTGACTTCATCCGAACGCGGATCGCGAGTGGGTGCAAGTTGCTCGGTAAGGGTTTGCAGGCGCTGCGCATCGGCCGCATCCGCACCACCTTCCCAGACGTGGCGAAACAGGGTTTCGCAAACATAACGATTGGGGTAGCCGTCGGCGTCGGTGGCCACCGCCAGACGCAAAAGGCCTAGCGGGTTAAAGGGATGCGCAGCGGGTAAGTCCAACACCGTGCCCTGACGCTGCGCCAGCCATTGCGACTGACGGTACACCCATTCGCGCTTCATGGGCACTTCAGCCGGGCCGAGGTTGCCGTTGTGTTTCAGCAGTCCACCAAAAAGTACCGGCTGGTATTGCACCGCGTAGCTCAGGCCTTCCAGTGCGCGCGGCAGCTCCACAAAAGCCAGGTAGGCATAGGGCGAAATAAAGTCCAAGTAAAAACGGATGTGTTTCATGGCGCGGCTTTCAAGCGCTGAGCAATCTTGCCCCAGACCGCGCGTTTTTCATCATCATCGCTGTTGGACCAGGCGCCGACTTCTTCTAGGGTGCGCAAACAGCCGTAGCAAAGGCTGCTGTCGGGGTCGATCTTGCACACCGATATGCACGGCGATGGCGGCGCATAGCGGGAGGCCAAGGCCTCGGGCACGCGCGCTGCCAGCAGTTCTTTGTACATGCGCACCGGGTCGCGCCTACGTGCAGTGCGGTCGGGTCGTGCAGGGCGGCTTGGGTCGATCATGCTGCTGCCCCACGCCGCGTTAGCAGGGCACGCGCCGCGCGCGAGCCACTGGGTCTTTGCAAGTAGTCGCTGATGAACACGCCGGCATCGATCAGCAAGTCCAGATCGATGCCGGTATCTATGCCCATGCCGTGCAACATATAAACCACGTCCTCGGTCGCCACATTGCCGGTCGCGCCTTTGGCAAAAGGGCAGCCGCCCAGGCCGGCCACCGAGGCGTCAAATTGGTACACGCCGATTTCCATTGCAGCCAAGGTATTGGCCAGCGCTTGGCCATAGGTGTCATGGAAATGGCCAGACACATCGGCCAAGGCAAAGTGCTTCAAAGTCGCTTCAAACGCCGCCTGCACTTTGCGCGGTGTGCCCACGCCAATCGTGTCGGCGACACCGATGTGCTGTACACCAATGCCGCGCATCAGACCGGCCAGTGTGCCCACGCGCTCCGGCGCAATCTCACCTTCGTAGGGGCAACCCACAGTACAAGACATGGCGCCACGCACGCGTATGCCAGCGGCCAGCGCGGCCTGCACCACCGGGGCAAAGCGGTCTATGCTTTCGGCAATAGAACAATTGATGTTCTTGCGGCTAAAGGCCTCGCTGGCAGCGGCAAAGACCACGATTTCATCGGGCTGTGACGCCAGCGCCGTTTCAAAGCCTTGCAGATTGGGCGTCAGCACCGAATAGCACACGCCGCTTTGGCGCTGCAAGCCGGCCATCACCTGTGCGTTGTCCGCCATTTGCGGCACCCATTTGGGGCTGACAAAGCTGGTCACCTCAATGCCGCGCAGACCTGCGGCCTGCAAGCGGTGCACCAGCTCGATCTTGACCGCAGCGGGCACCGGCTGCTTTTCGTTTTGCAGCCCGTCGCGCGGGCCGACGTCGATGAGTTGGACGGAAGAGGGGTAATGCATGGGGCAAGGAGATGAGGTGTGATTATCCCGCGTGTGGCAAAAGCTATGCGGCCCGGCGGGACATAGCGGCGAGTGCAGTCCGCGCGACAAGCGCGCTCAATACCCCCGCGCCCGGTCTACCACGCCTTCAATCGGCTCGCCCTTTTGCAGCGCTGAAATTTTGGCCGCGATTTGCAGCACCGTGTCTTGCAGCACGGTGCGCCCGGCGATATGGGGCGTGACCGTCACACGCGGATGGCGCCAAAACGGGTGCTCCGTAGGCAGGGGCTCAGTGCGAAATACGTCCAAGGTGGCACCGGCCATCTGCCCGCTGTCTAGCAGCGCGAGCAAGTCTTCGTCCACCACATGCCTGCCGCGCGCGATGTTTATGAGGTGGGCGCCAGGCCGCAACTGCGATAAGGTGGCCCGGTTCAACAGGTTTTCGGTTTGCGGTGTCAGTGGCAGCAAGTTCACCAGCACGCGCGTGCCCGCCAGAAACTCTGCAAGTTGCGCCTGCCCGTGCAGACAACGCACACCGTCCACATGCCGCTCTGTACGGCTCCAGCCCAGCACCGGAAATTCAAAGTGCTGCACCGCGCGCGCTACCTGTTCGCCCAAAACGCCCAGACCCAAAATGCCCACGGGAAAATCCATCCGATCCAGCACGGGTGGCTCCTGCCAAATCCCGCGCTGCGCCTGCGCCTCAAAAAGCGCAAAGTCGCGCGTATGGCGTATCAGCGCATGGCACACGTACTCGGCCATTTGCACACCCATGCCGGCGTCATTCAAGCGCACGATGGGCAGGTCGGCGCGCACCTGCCGCTGCAACAAGGCATCGACGCCGGCACCCATATTGAACACTGCTTGCAGCGCCGTCTGCTCGTCAAAGAACTGCTGGGGAGGCGCCCACACAATGGCATAGTCAGCGCGTGCTGCGCCGCTGTGCCATACATCGACCTGCGCCTGGGGCAAATGCAGCTGCAAAGCCGCCAGCCAGGGGGCGGGATCGGTTTGCGCGCAAAAACTGATACGCATGCCAGAAGTCCTTGTCTTGTTTTAAAAAAAGAGGGCTGTAGCTAGTACGGGCGATCAGCTTGCCAGTGCACCAGCCTGCATGCGCAGCAACTCCGCGCCCTCGGTCACTTGGTCGCCCGGCGCAAACAGCAGTTCTTGCACGCAACCGTCAGCAGGCGCCACGATTTGGTGCTCCATCTTCATGGCCTCCATCACCGCCAGCGCCTGCCCCTGGCGCACCCTATCGCCCGCTTTCACCGAGAAAGACAGCAACTTGCCCGGCATAGGCGCGGTCAGGCGCCCTGCGTCGATCGGGGCTACTGCTGCGTGCGCCAGGCGGTCTACGGCTTGTAATTGCCTTGCGCCTTGGGCGGTAAACACATGCACCTGCTTGCCTTGCAGGTACACATGTGCCTTATGCCTTTGCCCGTTCAGTGACACTTCCATGCCGCCCTCGGGCAAGGCGGCAAAGGCAAATGCACTGTCTAAGCCTGCGCATTGCATTTGCAAACCACCATAGCTGCCCCGTGTCAGCACCGCGCTGTGGGGCTGGCCATCGGCCTCCAGGTCAAACACCCGGCGCATGGGCGCATGCGACTGCCAGGCGTCTGTAGCGCTCCAAGGGTCTTGCCAGACACCTGGCAGGGCACTTGCCGCGCATGCCTGGGTGTGCAACAACTGTGCGACCCAGGCGGCCACCGCAAAATCCAGGGCTACGGTTTCCTGATGGAAAAGCTGCGCTGCTTCGCGCGCAATCAGGCCGGTGTCCAAGCGCGCCTGGGCAAACGAGTCGCTGCGCACCACATGCCGCAAAAATTGCACATTGGTTTTCAGGCCCACGATATGGGTTTGCGCCAGCGCCGCGTCCATGCGCGCCAAGGCTTCCTGCCGGTCGGCGCCATGGACGATGAGCTTGGCCACCATGGAGTCGTAAAACGGGCTGATGGCATCGCCCTGGCGTACGCCCGAATCCACGCGCACGGCGGCGCGCATAAAACTGCTGTGCGCCGGTAAACCATAGACCGCCATGCTGCCGGTGGCCGGTAGAAAGTCCTGGTCCGGGTTCTCAGCGCAGATACGCGCTTCGATGGCATGGCCGCTGATGCGCAAGTCGGCTTGTTGCAAGGGCAGGGCTTCGCCGCTGGCCACGCGCAGCTGCCATTCCACCAGGTCCAGGCCGGTGATCGCCTCGGTGACAGGGTGCTCCACCTGCAGGCGCGTGTTCATCTCCATAAAGAAGAACTGCATGGACTCCGGCTGGTCGTAGCCGCTTTGTTCGACGATGAACTCCACCGTGCCCGCACCCACATAGTTCACCGCGCGCGCTGCTGCCACGGCGGCTGCGCCCATGCGCTGGCGCAAGGCCTCGCTCAGGCCGGGAGCGGGCGCTTCTTCCAACACTTTTTGGTGTCTGCGTTGTACCGAGCAATCGCGCTCAAACAAATAGACGCAGTTGCCGTGCGTATCGGCAAACACCTGAATCTCTATATGGCGCGGACGCTGCACATATTTCTCGACTAGCACCGCGTCATTGCCAAAACTGTTTTTCGCTTCGCGCTGGCAGGACGCCAATGCGCCAGCAAAATCGGCGGCTTTCTCGACCACGCGCATGCCTTTGCCGCCGCCGCCTGCGCTGGCCTTGATCAGTACCGGGTAGCCTATGCCATCGGCCGCTGTTTGCAGCACGTGCGGGTCTTGGTCTGCGCCGTGGTAGCCGGGCACCAGGGGTACGCCCGATTGCTCCATCAATTGCTTGGCTGCCGCTTTCAGGCCCATGGCTTCAATCGCAGAAGCTGGCGGACCTATGAACACCAAACCAGCATCGTCACAGGCCTGGGCAAAGTCGGTGTTCTCGCTCAAAAAGCCATAGCCCGGATGCACCGCTTGCGCGCCCGTGGCCTTGGCTACAGCAATGATTTTTTCCCAGCGCAAATAGCTGTCCCGCGCAGCGCTCCCGCCGATATGCACCGCCTCGTCACAAGCCTGCACATGCTTGGCGCTCGCATCCGCATCCGAATACACCGCGACCGTGCGAATACCCATGCGCCTGGCCGTGGCCGCCACCCGGCAGGCGATTTCACCCCGGTT
>JAEMRG010000356.1 GCA_016463455.1 Rhodoferax sp. | reverse complement strand
TAGGGTGCAATAAGCGCAGCGCATTGCACCGGACAGCAGCAGGTGGGTAATCGTTCGGCGCAATGCCTTTCAGTTATCCTATTTACGGCAGTTGACACCACATAAAGCGGCCGCAAGGTAGACTGTTAGGGCGTTTCACGGGAATTAACGAGGTCACCAAATGGGTGAGGCAAAAAGGCGGCAGGTTGCTGTGCAAACGCAGAGCTCGGATGAGATGGTGGTGGACACGCCGGGTGGTCGAATGCACGTGCAGTGGGACCACGGTGCGAGTGCCACACCGAATGCGCAGCTGGCTTTCTTCGGCGAGTTTTTGGCGACCACTGGCATCTACGACTCTTGGGTCAACAGTTGCCCGCTGATGTACAGCAGTCCGAATGCGCACAGCAAACTCGATGTGCTCGGAACATGGCTGCTGGCGATACTGGCCGGTCACAAGCGCTACTCCCACATCACTGGTTTACGCGGTGATACGGTCAGCGCGCAAACGCTTGGCATGCAAAAAATCATCAGCGAAGACGCGCTGCGTCGCTCGTTGTCTCGCATGAACGCAGAGCAAAGCCAACGGTGGCTCGCCCCGCAACTTCTGGGCAGCGTGCAAGCCGCATTGAACACGCCGTGGATACTGGACATCGACACGACTATAAAAACCTTGTATGGCAAGCAAAGTGGTGCTGAGGTCAGCTACAACCCGCACAAACCAGGCCGGCCCAGCCACGCACTGCATACCTACTGGGTTGGCAATCTGCGATTGGTGCTTGATGTCGTTGTCTCGCCGGGCAAAGAGCACAGCGCGGCCAAAGCGCGCCCTGGGTTGATCGCGGTGCTTGAACGACTCGCGCCCGAACAACGTCCGGCTTTGGTCCGAGGCGACTGCGGTTTTGGCAACGAGCCCTTTATCGCTGAGTTGGAGGGGCGCGCTCAACCCTATTTGTTCAAACTGCGCCAGACCACGGGCGTTAAGAAATTGCTGGGGCGTCAATTTGGGCGTGAGGACTGGACGACTCCCGGCCCCGGCGATCAAGGCTGGAGCGCAGTCGAAGACACACTCAAACTCTCGGGTTGGGAAAAACCGCGCCGGGTGGTGGTGCTGCGTCGTGGCGTCAAAGCCGATTTGGCGCTGAGTCGAAAAATCAAGAACGAGGTGGGCGAGCAGATTGAGTTATTAATGCCCGATCAAGATGTAGAGGTGTGGGAGTACGCAGTGCTGGTGACCAACAGCACCTACGCCCTGGACGCATTCGGTCAACTCTACCGAGACCGTGCCGACTGCGAGAACGGTTTTGATGAGTTGAAGAATCAGTGGGGATGGGGCGGCTTCACGACCCAGGATATTGAGCGTTGCCAAACCAGTGCGCGCGCCGTAGCGCTGGTGTACAACTGGTGGTCTTGGTACTGTCGGGCGGCCAAGCCCGGGGCCAGAATGGAGGCGATTACCAGCCGTGCGCTATTGCTTGCCGGTGTTGGCCGAGCGGTCAAACATGCCGGACAGATCACGCTGTATCTCACGCCCATGCACGGGGCAAAAGACAAGCTGCTCGGACTCATCGCCAACATCCGTGCGGCCTTGAGTTATGTCAGGGCAGTTGCGGAGCAGTTGCCTCAGGTAGATCGCTGGAAGACCTTCCTCGACTACGTGGTGGCGAAAATCACGCGACCTTTACCGCCTTGGAGTCGCACAGGTCAACTCATAATGCAGGCCTAACTGCCGAATTTAGGATCAATGTATTACCCACGCAGTGCGCCAGTAGCGACGGTGGAGCTCCCAGCGTTTCCTGGCAGGTGGCCACAGCCAGTGCGGCTCCCTCGGGCGTAGTCGTGTCCGCGGTAATCCGCACCGCCGCATCGACGGCAGCAAGACGGTCGGCGTCGCGTCCGACTACGGCAACTTGCAGGCCCTGACTGTGGAGCTGATGTGCAAGGGCCCTGCCAATGCCGCCGCTGGCACCAGTGATGAGAACCATGGATTTCATGGGATGCCTTGTGAAATTGGGTGAGTAAATGAGCAGTTGCTAAAGGAACTGATGCTGGCTTTGCTTGGGCGGGTTAGTCCCAGCGCGCGGCCCAACGCTGAAGCATCGGCCGCCCCCTTAGAAACAGCCGGTACACTCGCTCCATCATCCAGCTAGCTCCCGGCAGGCGTCCGGCCAAGGC
>JAEMRG010000355.1 GCA_016463455.1 Rhodoferax sp. | reverse complement strand
CGGTGCATTTGTCAGAAATCAACTTCCAGGCCATGTACGAGCAGCAGCAAAGCCAAGCAGCGCAAAACGGCGCGGTCGCTACCTTGCCCCAATAAAGCAGCTGTTCGCTGGCCGGTGGATGCCGGTGGCGATCAGCGCCTAAAGATGAGCCTATGAAAATCAGCGTATTGGGGGCCGGTGCCTGGGGCAGCGCGCTGGCCGTCGCCGCAGCACGCATGCCGCAACACACCGTTACTTTGTGGGCGCGTGACGCGCGCCAACAGCGCGCCATGCAAGCTGAACGGCACAACCCGCGCTACCTGCCGGGGCTGGCTTTCCCTGAAGGCCTGCGCGTCAGCCAACTTCAAGGCAATTACCTGCGTGCCCACCTGGCGAGCCAGGAGTTGGTGGTCATCGCGACCCCCATGGCGGGCTTGCGCGATATGCTGGTCCTGCTTGCAGACTTAGCCGTGCCCGTGGCCTGGTTGTGTAAAGGCTTTGAAGCCGGCGGTGCTCACGGCGGTCAAGGCTTACTGGGCCATGAAATCCAGGCCCAATGCGCGCCTGGCGTTTTCGGCGGTGTGCTCAGCGGCCCCAGTTTTGCGATGGAGGTGGCGCTGGGCCAGCCCACCGCGCTGGTAGCCGCTAGCGCGCATGCCACGGTGCGCAGCGCGCTGGTAGATGCCTTTCACAGCCCGCAGTTGCGGGTCTATGCCAGCGAGGATGTGCTTGGTGTAGAGGTTGGCGGCGCGGTAAAAAACGTCATGGCTATTGCCGCCGGTTTGTGCGATGGCTTGCAACTGGGTCTTAACGCGCGCGCTGCCTTGATAACCCGCGGCTTGGCCGAAATCACCCGCCTGGGGCTGGCCTTGGGCGCTAAAGCAGAAACCTTTATGGGCCTGAGCGGCCTGGGCGATTTGGTCTTGACGGCGACCGGTGATTTATCCCGCAACCGGCGCATCGGCTTGGCCTTAGCGCAGGGCCAGTCGCTGGAGCAGGCGGTGCAGTCGCTGGGCCATGTGGCCGAAGGCGTGTACAGCGCCCGTACTGTTTTGCAACGGGCAGATGCATTGGGCGTTCAGATGCCGATCACACGCTGTGTGGTGGCGCTGCTCGAAGGCCAATTGCAAGCGAGCGAGGCGGTAGCCGCCCTGATGGGCCGCGAACCCGCTGCCGAAACCTAAGTTGCGCGTTGAGGGCGCCGTGGGCCGCTTGCGCCCGCGCCATGGAGCCATGCGCTTACAAAGCCTCAATCCGCGCGGCAATATGTGCCATGGCCTCGGGCACCTGGTCCACCAGCACCAGACATAGCTCGCCCGGTTGCAAGTGCGCAAGGGCGGTGTCGATGGCTAAAAACTCGCCATAGATTTCGCTGCGTTGCGTAGTTTTTTTCGCGCCGGCCAGGCCCTCGCGCAGCAAAGCCATGACTTCGCCGTCTGATCGGCCGCGCTGGCACTGGTCTTCGTACATCACCACTTCGTCAAAAGCGTCGCCCAGGATTTGGGTGATTTGGCGAATGTCCTCGTCGCGCCGGTCGCCTGGCCCGCTGATGACCACCGAGCGACGGCTCGCCGGCATGGCTTGCACCGCTTGCACCAGCGCCGCCATCGCGTCCGGGTTGTGACCGTAGTCTGCAATAACGGTGGCGCCCTTGTAGTTGAAGATATTAAAGCGACCTTGCGCATTGTCGTTTTCGCTAGAAAAACTGGCCAGGCCGGCGCGCACGGTTTCCCAGTCTAGGCCCAAGGCCCAGACTGCGGCCACACTGGCCATCACGTTTTCCACTTGAAAGCCGATGGCGCCGTCCAGCGTCATCGGAATTTCGCTCAGGTTCAGGTAATGCTTTTGCGTACCCTTGGCGGCTACGATTTGGCCTTTGTCCACATAGACCACCGCATGGCCTTGAGCCCGGTGGGTCGCCATCACCGGGTGGTATTGGTCCAGCGCAAAAAAGGTGACCGCGCCTTTGCACTTGGCCGCCATGGCCGCTACCACCGGGTCGGTCGCGTTGAGTACGGCTGTACCCTTGGCGGCCACGTTTTGCACAATCACGCGTTTTAGAACGGCCAACTCATCGACGGTGGTGATGTAGTTCAGCCCGAGGTGGTCGCCGCTGCCCACGTTGGTCACCACGGCCACATCGCATTTGTCAAAGGCCAGGCCCTCGCGCAAAATGC
>JAEMRG010000076.1 GCA_016463455.1 Rhodoferax sp. | reverse complement strand
CTGGACCAGTTGCCCAATGACCCCTGGGGCAAGCCCTATGTCTACCTGAACCCCGGCATCAAGGCGGAAATCGATGTCATGTCCTTTGGCGCAGACGGTCAGTCCGGCGGCGAGGGCAAGAATGCAGACATCGGCAGCTGGCAGCCCTGAGCGGCGCATCTGCCGCCGTACATGTCGCGCAAAAGGGCAGCGCGGCTTTACCCTGATCGAGTTGATGGTGGTGGTGCTGATCGTGGCGCTGGCCTCAGGCATGGTGGCCTTTAGTTTGCGCGACACCCAGGGCATCGCCCTGGAGCGCGAGGGCCAGCGCCTAGCCGCCATGCTGGAATACGCACGCGCGCAGTCCCGCTTGCAGGGCACCCCGGTGCGCTGGCGCGCTACGCCCCAGGGTTTTGCGCTGGAGGGCTTGAACAAACCCGTACCCGAACAGCCTTGGCTCAGCGAAGACACCCGGGTGCTGGACGTGCTGCCGCGCAACCCAGCCATCGACCCCGCTACGCTGGCTAGCCTGGCCCTGGGCCCGGAGCCGGTGCTGGCGCCGCAATCGGTGCTGCTGGGCTCAGGCCAGACGCCGGGCAATACGGTACGCGTCGCTACCGACGGCGTGCGGCCTTTTGCCATCGCGCCTGCAGATGCTGCGGCGCCCGCCACCGCAGGACGCGCGCCATGAGCCCTTTGCACAAGCTGGCTATTTCCCGGGGCTATTTGCCTCCTTCCAGCGCGCCGCAAGCGCCCTGGACTACCCGGCATTTCCCCTTATGGCGCTCGAAGGCCAAGCGCAGGCGCCGCGCCGCTTCCGCCCGCGGCTTTACCCTGATCGAAGTGCTGGTGGCGCTGACCATTGTGGCCGTCACACTGATGGCTGGCATGAAAGCCAGCGGCGCTTTAACGCTGCAGGCGCAGCGCCAGACCGATGTGCTGCTGGGTCAAATGTGCGTAGAAAACGCCTTGCACCAAATGCGCTTGTCACGCCAGATGCCCGGCGTGGGGCAAAGCAGCCGCGATTGCCAGCAGGGCACGCAGACCTACGCCCTGACGTTGGACGTGCAACCCACACCCAACCCTAATTTCGTGCGCGTCGATGCCCTGGTGCGCAACAGCACCGAGCCGGTGCTGCGCCTCACCACCATCGTGGGCCGCAACTGATATGCAGCCCGACCTATTTCCCGCGCCGTCAGTGACTGCGCAGAAACGCGCCGATGCGCAGCGCAGGCGCATGCGCGGCTTCACGCTCATCGAGCTCTTGGTCGCGCTGGTGCTCATGGCCGTGATGGCTGCTTTAAGTTGGCGCGGCTTGGACGCCATGCAGCGCCACCAAAGCAGTCTGGCCCTCCATTCTCAAGAAGTGCTGAGCCTGCAAAACGGCCTGGCGCAATGGACGGCGGACCTGGAGGCCATCGAGACCCAGCCCGGCCAAAACAGCATGGACTGGGATGGCCGCGCGCTGCGTCTGCTGCGCCGGGGCAGCCAAAGTACGGGCGAAGGCTTGGTGGTGGTGGCCTGGGCGCAGGGCCAACGGGCGCAGGGCAAGGTGTGGCTGCGCTGGTCTTCGCCGCCACTGACCAACCGCGCCCAGATGCTGGCGGCCTGGAGCCAGGCCGCTTTATGGGCGCAAAACCCCGGCGACGCCGAGCGGCTGCGCGAAGTCATCATCGCGCCCCTGAGCAGCTGGCAAATTGTGTATTTCCGAGGTGGCGCTTGGTCTAATCCGTTGTCCAGTGGCGACCAAGTGAACGTCGTGCCCGCCGCGCCGGCTAGCGCCGCAAGCGGCGCGATAACAGACACGCCCAAGCAAGAGCCTGTTGCAGTGACGCCCCAGGCGCAAACCAAAACCGAAGCCCTTCCCCAGGGCGTGCGCCTGGTGCTGACCCTGCCCGAGGGCGGCGCGGTCAGCGGCACGATTACGCGCGACTGGTCGCGCTCCGGCTTGGGAGGCTCATGATGCAAAGCCCCACAAGCCGGCGCCACCAAAGCGGCGCAGCGATTTTGATGGCCATGCTCATCGTGGTGCTGGTGGCCACCCTGGCCTCGGCCGCGCTGTGGCAGCAGTGGCGCACGATTGAAATAGAGATAGCGGAGCGCGGCCGCGCGCAGTCGGCCTGGATACTGCAAGGTGCGCACGATTGGGCGCGCTTGATACTGGCCGAAGACGGCCGCAAAGGCGGTTCGGACAATCTGACCGAACCCTGGTCCATGCCCCTAGAGGCGGCGCGCTTGTCCACCTTTTTGGCGGTGGACCGCAGTGACGCCATCTTGGCCGACCAGGCCGGCAGCGCAATGCTCTCGGGCCAAATGTCTGACTTGCAAGCGCGCCTGAACCTGCGCAACCTCGTCGTCGGCGACAAGGTGCATGCCCCCACCGCAGCGCAATTCACCCGCCTGTTCGCGATCCTGAACCTGCCCAATCAAGAACTGACTTTGCTCCTGAACGGCCTCCTTGGCGCGCAGCAAGCGGCCAATGCGACAGTGGGCACGGCCTTGCAGGGGCCGCTGGTGCCGCAGACGGTGGACCAACTGGCCTGGCTGGGCCTGAGTCGCAACACCATCGCGCAACTGCGCCCTTACGTGACGATGCTGCCCGACACCAGCAAGCTCAATCTGAACACTGCCTCCGACATCGTGCTGCGCGCTGCCGTCCCTGGCGTGGACGCCGCCTTGGCCCAGCAGTTGCTGCAAAAGCGCAGCAACAAACCCTGGGAAACCTTGGACGATTTTGTGCAAGCTGCCGGACCTTTTGCCAAATTGCTGGACAACGAAGCCTTGGCCACACAAACCCGATTTTTTGAATTGCGTGGCACGCTGGAATTGGACGGCCAGCCGGTGCATGTGATGGCCCTGGCGCAGCGCGACGGCCAGCGCGTGCGCATCTTGCGGCAGGAGCGTGTCGTCGCCCCGGTGACCGCGTCTGCAAGCCGCTAGCATGCGCAAAGCCCCGCCCGCACAGGCCTGCCGCCTACAATCCGTGCAGCGATTGAACCCATGGCTATCTTGATCATTTCCCTGCCGGCGCAAGCACTCAAGTCCGCTACCCAGCTTGACTATGTGATCAGCCGCGACGGCGTGGCCCTGGACACCCAGTCCAGTGTGCCCTGGTCGCTGTTGCCGGTCAGTGCGCGCGCGGCACAGGCATCGCAGGTGGTGCTGGTGCTGCCGGTGGAGCGTGTGTCTTGGCACCGGGTGCAATTGCCGCCGGGCGCAGCCCGCTCCGCACGGCTGCGCGCGGTGCTCGAAGGCCTGGTGGAAGAGCAGGTGCTCGATGATGTGGCCGATCTGCACTTGGCCTTGCAATCGCCCCTCCCCACCCAAGGCCCGGTCTGGCTGGCCGCTTGTGACAAAGCCTGGCTATTGGACTGCGTGCGTGAAGTGGAGCAGGCCGGCTTGTACATATCGGCGCTGGTGCCTGAGCTGGCGCCACCCGCCCTGGGCGCGGACAGTGCGGGCGCAATTGCCCAGCTCTATGCCTTGGGCAGCCCCCAAGGCCCGCAGTGGGTACACAGCAGCGCCGCCGGTCTGACGCGCTGGCCCTTGCAGGCTGCCGTGCTGGCCGCACTCAAACCGCCTGAAGATATGCCGGTGTGGGCCGAACCGGCAGTCGCCGCGCAGGCTGAAGCGCTGCTGGGCCGCCCCCTGTATTTACAAAGCAGCGCCCAGCGCGCATTACTGGCCAGCCAGGGCCCTTGGGACTTGGCGCAGTTTGGCATCGTGGCTTCGCGCGGCGGGCGCAACTTGCGGCGCTTTGCGCAGGGCTTACAACAGTTTTCCAGCGCGCCACGTTGGCGCCCGGTGCGCTGGGGCTTGTGGGCCTTGTTGCTGGTGCAAGTGCTGGGACTCAATCTGTACGCCTACCAGCAGCAAGCGGCGCTGAACCAGGAGCGCCGCGCCATGCAAGCGGCCTTTACCAGCACCTTTCCCAAGGTGCCGGTGGTGGTGGACGCGCCTGTGCAAATGCAGCGTGAAGTCGAGCAGCTGCGCCAGCGCAGCGGCCAGTTAGCGCAAGAGGATGCGGAGGTCATGCTCAGCGCCTTGATGCAGGCGGCCAATTTCCCGGCGGCGCCCATGGCCGTGCATTACCAAAGCGGTGCACTCCAACTGGAGGGCCTGCAACTTTCCAGCACCGCCCTGGCCGACCTGACCCGCGCCATGCAGGCGCGCGGCTACCAATTGCAAGCCCAGGGCGCGACACTGACCCTGCGTGCAAGGGGTGCGCCATGATGCAAACACTGCGCGATGCTTGGCAAGCGCGCTGGTCCCAAGCCAGTGCGCGCGAGCAAACTTTGCTGCGTATCGCCCTTGGTGTTGTGCTGCTGGCGGCTGTGTGGTTTATCGCGCTGCGTCCGGCCTGGGTCGGCTTACAGGCAGCGCGTATCCAAGCGCCGCTGGTGCGGGCGCAGTACGAACAGGTCTTGCAATTGCAAGCGCAGGCGCTGGCCTTGCGTGCGCAAGCGCCTAGCGCGCCGGTCGATGCCAAAGCGGTTTTGCAAAACGGCTTAAGCAGCCTAGAAAAAAATGCGCGCATGGCGGTGTTGGCCGAGCGCGCCACCATCAGCTTCACAGACGCACAGCCCGATGCACTGGCGCGCTATCTGGAGCAGGCGCGTCTGATGGCGCACGCCAACACCCTGGAAATGCACCTCAAGCAGGCCGCTGGCCTGTGGTCGGGCAGCCTGGTCTTGCAACTGCCCGCGCCGGGCGTGCCCTAACAAGAGGCGCAGCACCATGCTAAGGGCCCGCTCCGCTTTTCCTGCTGTACCGGGCAGCCGCGCGCCATGGGCTTGGATGGCCGGCGGATGCCTGGTCGGCCTGTGCCTGGCGCTACTTTTGTTTGCACCGGCGCGCTGGTTGGCTGCGCAAGTGGGCCAGGCCAGCGAAGGGCGGCTGCGCCTGTCCGATGCGCAAGGCACGGTCTGGTCCGGCTCGGGCCAGCTCAGCTTGCATGGTGGGCAGGGCAGCAAGGACGCCAGCGTGCTGCCTGGCCGAGTGCATTGGCGTTTGTTGCCGGCATGGGGTGCCTTAGACCTGGAGTTGCGCGCCGATTGCTGCACCCCTGAGGGTATGCAAGTCCACATCCTGCCGTCCTGGAGCGGAGCGCGTTTGCAAGTGGCAGACCGGCAATCGCATTGGTCGGCACAGTGGCTGGCGGGCCTGGGTACGCCCTGGAATACCATCCGCCCCGAAGGCCAGTTGCTGTTGCAAAGCAGCGCCTTTGTGGTGCAATGGGCAGCGGGGCGCTGGTCTTGGCAAGGGGTATTGCAAATCGACGCCCTGGACATGGCCTCGCGCCTGTCCACCTTGCGGCCCATGGGCAGCTACCGCTTGCGTTTGCAGGATGGGCCGTCGTCGCAATTGCAATTGAGCACGCTGCAAGGCGGTTTGCAATTGCAAGGCAGCGGTCAGTGGACGGGTGGCAAATGGCGTTTTGAGGGCGAGGCCAGTGCCGCGCCTGACCGAGAGGAGGCGCTGGCCAATCTCCTGAACATCATTGGGCAGCGCAAAGGTGCGCGTTCGATCATCAAACTGGGTTGAAATTTCATGACAGCTTTTGCGCATTTCAAAACGTCGGGTTTTTTAGCCGCCATCGGCCTGCTGCTCCATAGCGCCTGCCTGGCGCCAGCGCAAGCGCAATCGGCAGCCCCGGCCCCGGCAGCCTCCGCCGCTGTCAAGGCGGACACGGCCTACAAACGCGGCGACCACATCACGCTTAATTTCAACGCCGCTGACATCGAGGCGGTGGCCCGCACCATGGGCGTGATTTCGGGCATGAACGTAGTGGTCGATCCGCGGGTCAAAGGCCAAATCAATCTGGTCAGCGAAAAATCGGTCAGCCCGCAAGTGGCGATGGCGCAGTTCCTGACCAGTTTGCGTATGCAGGGCTTTACCATGGTGGAGTCGGCGGGCTTGTTCAAAGTGGTGCCCGAGGCCGATGCCAAGTTGCAAAGCGCAGCGGTGGAAACCAGCGAGAGCGCGCCCAAAGGCGCGCCCGGCGGCCAAATTACCACGCAGATCTTCAAGCTCAATTTTGAGTCGGCCAACAACCTGGTCACCATACTGCGTCCGCTGATCAGCCCCAACAACACCATCAACGCCAACCCGGTGAATAACTCACTGGTGATTACCGACTATGCGGACAATTTACGCCGCATAGCGCGCATCATCGGCGCGCTCGATGTTAGCAACGCCACCGAGGTGGAGGTGATCGAGCTGAAAAACGCGATCGCGGTGGACTTGGCGCCCTTGGTGACGCGCTTGCTCGAATCCGGTGGCGTGGCGGGCGCAGCGCCGGGTGCGGCGGCCGATGGCGGCTTTAAGACTACGGTGATCGCCGAGGCGCGCAGCAATTCGCTGCTGGTGCGCGCAGCCAACGGGGCGCGTCTGGCGCAGATTAAATCGTTGGTGGAAAAGCTGGACCGCGCCTCTAACCAGGGCAATGGCCAGGCCGGTATTTTGCGTGTGGTTAGTCTGAAGAACGCCGATGCCACTAAGCTGGCCGCCACTGTGCGCGCTGCTATGAGCGCGGGCAGCACCGGGGCGCAAGCCGCGCCTGCTGCCGGCGCTACACCCGGCGGTGCTGGCGGAGCCTCGGCGGCCACCACCGGCGGCCAGGTGCAGGCCGATGTGGCGACCAACTCGCTCATCATCACCGCGCCAGACCCGCAATACCGCCAGTTGCGTGAAGTCATCGACATGCTGGACGGGCGCCGCGCCCAGGTGTTTATCGAAAGCCTGATCGCCGAAGTCAGCTCCGACAAAGCCGCCGATTTTGGCGTGCAGTGGCAGGGTGCTTTGGGCAAAATAGGCGATGGTGCGGTGGGCCTATTGGGTACCAACTTCGGCTCGGGTGGCGCCAACATCATCAGCCTGGCGACGGGCGCTGCCACAGGTGCTGCGCTACCCAAGCCGGGTTTGAACATCGGCATTGCCACGCAGTACGAAGGCAAGAATGTGCTGGGCGCGCTGGCGCGTTTTCTGGAAAGCTCGGGCTCGGGCAATGTGCTGTCCACACCGAATTTGCTTACCTTGGACAATGAAGAGGCCAAGATTGTGATTGCGCAAAACGTGCCCTTTGTCACCGGTCAGTTCACCAATACCGGCACCGGCAACGGCGCGGTCAACCCCTTCCAAACCATTGAGCGCAAAGACGTGGGCCTGACGCTCAAAGTCAAGCCCCAAATTAGCGCCAACGGCACCGTCAAGCTGACGATTTACCAGGAGGTCTCGTCGGTGGACAGCAGCTCGAGCGCCAGTGCCAACGGCCCCACCACCAACAAGCGCACCATCGAGTCCAATGTGCTGGTCGATGACGGCTCGGTGGTGGTGCTAGGTGGCTTGCTGCAAGACAACTTCACCGGCAACACCGACAAGATTCCAGGCCTGGGCGATTTGCCTTTCTTTGGCAGTTTGTTCAAGAGCAATTCGCGCAGCCGCAAAAAATCCAATCTCATGGTTTTCCTGCGTCCGGTGGTGGTGCGCGACGCCGCCTCCAGCGACCGCCTGTCCATGGAGCGCTACGAGCAAATGCTGGGTGGCATGAAAGAGGCGCAACCCGAGTCCAGCCAGGCCACACCCATCAACGAAGGCCCGGTGCTGCCCGCGCTGCCCGTAAAAAACTGATATGCGCTACCCCCTGCCTTATGCGTTTGCGCGCACCCAGCAAGTGCTGCTCGAGGAAGCGGGTGATCAGCTCACGCTGCATGTGCATGCCGCCTCGCTGCCCGGCGGCTTGAGCGAGGTAATGCGCAAATACCCGGTGGGCGCTGTACAAAACCATAGCGCGCCCGACCTAGTGCAGCGCATCAGCGCCGCCTATGCGCAAGGCGAATCCAGCGCAGCAGCAGTGGTCAGCGAAGTGGAGGGCGAGGCCGACCTGACGCGCATGATGCAAGACCTACCGGCCATCGAAGACTTGCTGGAAACCTCGGATGACGCGCCCATCATCCGCATGCTCAATGCCTTGCTGACCCAGGCGGCGCGCGATGGCGCCAGCGACATCCATATCGAGGCCTTCGAGCGCCATTCGGTAGTACGTTTTCGGGTCGATGGCAATTTGCGCGAAGTGGTGCAGCCCAACCGCGCTTTGCACGCGGCGCTGATTTCGCGCTTGAAGATCATGGCCGAGCTGGACATTGCCGAGCGGCGCTTGCCGCAGGACGGTCGTATCTCGCTGCGCATTGGTACCCGCGCCGTGGATGTGCGCGTCAGCACCTTGCCCAGCGCCCATGGCGAGCGCGCGGTGCTGCGTTTGCTGGACAAAAGCGAGAGCAAACTCAGCCTCGAATCGGTGGGCATGCAAGGGGATGTGCTGGCGCGCTTTAGCCACTTGCTGACGCAGCCGCACGGCATTATTTTGGTGACCGGCCCGACCGGCTCGGGCAAGACCACCACGCTGTATGCCGGTTTGCAACGCCTGGACACCCAGGGCAGCAACATCATGACGGTGGAAGACCCGATTGAATACGAGCTGCCCGGCGTCGGCCAGACCCAGGTCAACGCCAAGATCGACCTGACCTTTGCCAAAGCCTTGCGCG
>JAEMRG010000075.1 GCA_016463455.1 Rhodoferax sp. | reverse complement strand
CGATATTTCGATTGCGGTGTCGCGCATCCCCGAGTTTGTAACCCAGGCCGATGCGGCACTGGCACAAGCCTTCCCCGGCATCCGCCTGGTGAACTATGGCCACCTGGGTGACGGCAATTTGCACTACAACGTGCAAGCGCCCGAAGGCCAGGACGCCGAAACGTTTTTGCGCGAGCAGGAAGGCCCGGTCAATAGCGTGGTCTATGCGCTGGTGGACGCCTACAACGGCTCGATCTCCGCGGAACACGGTATCGGCAGCCTCAAACGCGAAAAGCTGGAAAAGCACAAATCGCCGGTGGCGCTGGGCCTGATGCGCTCAATTAAAACCGCGCTGGATCCGCACAATATGTTTAACCCCGGACGCATGTTGGCGCGCACCTAAACCATGCAGCCGGACAAGATCCGATAAAGCGGCTTGATTTACACAGCTAGGGCTCAAGTCCATCGCTTGGGGCAGCAGCCAAGAGAATGTGAGCAGCGCGTGGTACCTCCGACCTGCCCGCCTACAATTTGTGCCAGAACGAGGTACTCCAATAACCGGCATTTTTCACACCAGCAGCATCCATGACCAGCCATACCGAGCGCCCCATCCGCCACCAATACGAAGACCTGCTGCGCCACGCCTACACCCATGGCGTGCACAAACAGGACCGCACCGGCACCGGTACCACCAGTGTGTTTGGCTACCAGATGCGTTTTGACCTGCGCGAGGGCTTTCCGCTGGTCACCACCAAAAAAGTGCATTTGCGCTCCATCATCCAGGAGTTGCTGTGGTTTTTGACCGGATCGGGCAATAACCACTGGCTCAAAGAGCGCGGCGTCAGCATTTGGGACGAATGGGCCAAGCCCGATGGCGACTTGGGCCCGGTCTATGGCGTGCAGTGGCGCAGCTGGCCGACGCCGGACGGCAAGCACATCGACCAGATCAGCGAATTAATGGCGACCTTGAAGAGCAACCCCGACTCCCGCCGCATGATCGTCAGCGCCTGGAATGTGGCCGATTTGTCCAAAATGGCGCTCATGCCCTGCCATGCATTTTTTCAGTTTTATGTAGCACCCGCCGATGGTCCAGGCACCAAGCCGCGCCTGAGCTGCCAGCTGTACCAGCGCAGCGCAGATATTTTTCTGGGCGTGCCCTTCAATATCGCCAGCTACGCGCTGCTCACGCACATGGTGGCCCAACAATGCGATATGGAGGTGGGCGATTTCATTTGGACTGGTGGCGACTGCCATATCTATAGCAACCACCACACGCAAGTGGACCTGCAGCTAAGCCGTGCGCCCCTGGCCTACCCTACCCTGCGCATCTTGCGCCGCCCGGCCAGTATTTTTGACTATACCTACGAAGACTTTGAGATGCTAGGCTACGCACCGCATCCGGCGATCTCCGCCCCGGTCGCGGTCTGAGCATCCGCCATGGCTACACGCCTGCACCTAATTTACGCGCGCGCCGCCAATGGGGTAATAGGCGCTAACAACACCCTGCCCTGGCACCTGCCCGAAGACCTGGCGCACTTCAAGCGCCACACCCTGGGCTGCCCGGTCATCATGGGCCGCAAAACCTGGGATTCGCTGCCCCCCAAATTTCGCCCGCTGCCAGGGCGCTTGAACTTGGTGGTCACGCGCCAGCCGGATTGGCAAGCCCAAGGCGCGCAGGCCGCGGCGTCGTTGCAAGATGCATTGGCGCACTGCGGCGATGCGTTCGACGCCTGGGTAATAGGCGGTGCGCAAATCTACGCCCAAGCCTTGGCGCTGGCGCACAGTGTGGTCGTGACCGAAATAGATGTACAGGTGCAAGGCGATGCCTTTGCGCCCCAGCTTGGCAGCGAATGGCGCGAGGCTAGCCGCGAAGCCCATATTTCGGCCCAAGGACTGCCCTATAGTTTTGTGAATTACCAGCGCACCACGCCGCTTTAGCCCATGCAATTTGCCACTTGGAACGTGAATTCTTTAGCCGTACGCCTGCCCCAGGTGCTGGACTGGCTTATTGCCAATCCGGTCGATGTGCTGGCGCTCCAAGAGACCAAACTCACCGATGATAAATTCCCACATGATGCTTTTGCGCAAGCCGGTTACCAAGCGCAGTGGTTCGGGCAAAAAACCTACAACGGCGTAGCCCTGCTGACCAAAGCCGAGGCCACCGATGTGGTGAAAAACATTCCCGGCTTTGAAGACGAACTGGCACGTGTGATCACTGGCACCGTGCAGGGTGTGCGCGTCATAGGCGCATATTTTCCCAACGGCCAGGCGCCGGGAAGCGACAAGTTTGAATACAAAATGGAATGGCTTAAGGCGCTGCGCACCTGGGTCAAGGCGGAAATGGCGGCGCATCCGCAATTGCTGCTAATGGGTGACTACAACATCACCTTTGACGATGCCGATGTCTGGGACCCCGAAGGCATGCGCGAGCAAATCCACTGCACCGAGGAAGAGCGCTACCACCTGCGGGCGCTGGTGGCCATGGGCTTGCACGACGGCCTGCGCCTGTTTCCGCAGCCGCCCAAAAGCTTTAGTTGGTGGGACTACCGCGACATGGCCTTTCGCCGCAACCGGGGCCTGCGCATTGACCACATTCTGATCAGCCAGTCCCTGCGCGAGCGCGCGAGCGCCTGCGCCATCGACAAAACTCCCCGCAAAAACGAAAGACCCAGCGACCATACGCCCGTCGTACTGACACTGGACTGAGCTACCCAGATACCCAACAAGGGCTTGGAGGCGACCTTGCAGCCTAAACATAGGCCGCAAGCGCCTTCAGCTGCTGCCCAACTTGGCTGCTTACTCTTCAGGGGACAGCGCCAGCTTTTTGTCCAGCCCGAGTTCCTGGATTTTGCGGGTGATGGTATTGCGGCCAATTCCCAGTTTGGTGGCCGCTTCGATGCGGCGGCCGCGCGTATTGGTCAGCGCGGCCGCAATCATGCGCGCCTCAAAGCGGCGGGTCAGCGTATCCCACACTTCCACATGGCCAGTACGCAGCAGGGTCAGCGCTTCGTCTTCGAGTTCGACTTCCCAACCGGTTAGCGGTGGCGCAGCCCTAGCCGTGAGGGTCAGCGTCTCGGGTAAAGGCCACGCAATAGAAGCCTCGTGCAGCGCCTCGCCATCGCTTGGAACACCCGGCGCTTGGTTCAAGAGCTCAAGGTCGCTATTGCTGCGCACCATGGCAGTGCCATCGGAAGCACTCTCAGAGCTGACTTGCGCCGCGCTCTGGTGCTTGTACACACCAAATTCAGGCGGCAAGTCTTTGGGTTCAATCACCTGGGCCGGCGCCATCACCGTCAGCCAATGGCACACGTTTTCAAGTTGACGCACATTGCCGGGGAAGGCAAAGTTTTCGATCGCCGCCAGGGCACTGTCGGCGATGCGTTTGGGTTCGACGCCGAGTTGCTTGGCGCTGTGCTGCAAAAAGTGGCGCGTGAGCATGGGGATGTCTTGGCGGCGCTCGCGCAAAGCCGGCAAGCGCAGGCGGATCACATTCAGGCGGTGGAACAAGTCCTCGCGAAACGCGCCTTGCTGTACGCGCAGTTCCAAGTCCTGGTGCGTGGCAGCGATCACGCGCACATTGGCTTTGATGGCGCTGTGGCCGCCTACGCGGTAGAAATGGCCGTCGCTGAGCACGCGCAACAGCCTGGTTTGCAATTCGAAAGGCATATCGCCAATTTCGTCTAAAAACAAAGTGCCTGCATCGGCCTGCTCAAAGCGTCCGCGCCGCTGCGCCTGCGCTCCGGTAAAGGCGCCGCGCTCGTGGCCAAAGAGCTCACTCTCTAACAGTTCTTTGGGAATCGCCGCGGTGTTGATCGCCACAAAAGGGCCACTGGCGCGAGGCGAATGCTTGTGCAAGGCACGGGCCACCAACTCTTTGCCCGAGCCCGATTCGCCGGTAATCATGACCGTGACATTGCTTTGGCTTAAGCGACCAATGGCGCGGAATACATCCTGCATCGCCGGTGCCTGACCCAACATTTCCGGCGTATCGGCCATGCGCTCTTCGGCAAACTCTTCGCGCTGGCTTTCCTGCACCGCCCGACGTATGAGTTCGATGGCTTTGGGCAGGTCAAAAGGCTTGGGAAGGTATTCAAACGCACCCCCTTGAAATGCGCTGACGGCGCTATCGAGGTCGGAAAAAGCGGTCATGATGATGACCGGCAGACCCGGGTGTTTGGCCTTGACTTTGTCCAGCAAATCCAGGCCCGAGCCGCCTGGCATGCGGATGTCGCTGACCAAAATTTGCGGCACTTCATCATCGCTGCTGAGCGCAGCGAGCACATCGCGGGCATTGGAAAAACTGCGCGTGGGCAACTGTTCACGCAACAAGGCTTTTTCCAGCACAAAGCGTATGGACTGGTCATCATCTACGATCCAAATCGGCTTCATCGGTGTGCTTTCTACGCTGTTTCCAACTAGGGTAAAGGGATCAATATTTTGAAATCCGTGCGGCCAGGCTGGCTATCGACCTCGATCTGGCCATGGTGCTGCTGGACAAAGGTTTGCGCCAATGTCAGCCCTAGGCCGGAGCCGCCGTCTCTGCCCGAAACCAGGGGGTAGAAAATGCGGTCCTTGATCGAATCGGGCACACCCGGTCCGTTGTCTATGACATGCAATTCCAGTGCCAGCCTGTAGCGCATTTTTCCGAAAGTGACCTGGCGCGCAATGCGGGTGCACAAAGTCAGTTGCGCTTCGCCCTGGGCCATGCGCTCGGCCAGGGCTTGGCAGGCATTGTGTGCAATATTGAGCACGGTCTGTATGAGCTGCTCCACATCGCCGCGAAATTCGGGAATGGAAACATCGTAATCGCGTACCACGCGTAAGCCCTTGGGGAATTCGGCCACGATGAGGGAGCGCACCCGTTCACACACCTCGTGGATGTTGACATCACCCACCATGTGCGCTCGCCGGTGCGGCGCAAGCAAGCGATCTACCAGGGTTTGCAGGCGGTCGGCTTCGCGAATGATGACCTGGGTGTATTCGCTCAGGCCGCTGGAGGCGATCTCCATTTCGAGCAACTGCGCCGCGCCGCGGATGCCGCCCAAGGGGTTTTTAATCTCGTGCGCCAAGTTGCGAATCAGCTCTTTGTTGGCCAGGGCCTGCTGCGCCAATCGCTCTTCGCGGTCTTGGCGGGTTTGCTGTTCCTGGGGCATCAGTTCCACTACCCAATAACCCTGGGTATCGGCGTCCGTAACGATCACGTGCACCGGCAGCAAATCCTGCCCGTTGCGGCGCAAAAAGCCGTCATAGCGCAAAGTCGCAAACGCATTGTGCGAGGCTCCGACCAGTGCATCGCGCAACGCGGCCGGTTCACTAAACACATCGGCCAGGCTAGCGCCCACAATGGCACGGCGCGAAATGCCCAGTACGTCTTCGAGTGCCGCATTGGAAAACACCACCTTCGCGTCGCCTTGCACCACGGCCACCAGACTGGCCAGCAGATCAAAGCTTTGGTAAGGCGTGGTGTTTGCCATGGGTTTAGGGCGTGCTGGCGACGCCGCCGGGCAAGCGCCCGATTTCGCGGCGCAGGCTGACGATGTCCGCTTCGGTCCTGTCAAGACGGGCTTTCAGCTCAGCTTTGCGGTCCAGGTATTTTTGGTAGTTGCGGGTTTCAGGGCCCAGTTTTTCAGGCTCGCCGCCCTGGTATTCCTGTTTGATCTCGGCCAGCTGGCTTTGCGCTTTTTTCAGCTCGGATTCCAAAATGGTGCGCGCTTCTATGTCTTTAGTGCGCTGCGCCGGTGCATCCTGTCGCACCGCGGGGCGCGCTAGCTTGGTGCCGGATGCTTTATCGGCGGGTACCACGGTCACATTGCCGGTCGTGATCAGGGTACAAGTCTTTTCCTGGGCGCGGGTGACGATATTGGTGTATTCGTTGCCGCAGCGATAAATGCGGTCTTGCGCGTATGCGCCGCTTCCAGCCATCGCAACAAGCAATAACAAGAGGCTGGGAAACAGAAAGGTAGGAGTCATCAGACTGCTCAACAAAAAAGACGGCCGCAGCCGTCTTTTCGTGCGAGGCCTTGCGACACCACCAGCCGGCGTGCAAGCAGTTGCCTACAAGCCTGGCCGGTGCGTCGCGAAGACGGCATTACAGCGAATAATACATATCAAATTCAATAGGATGGGTGGCCTGGCGCAGACGCGTCACTTCGCCCATTTTGAGTTCGATATAGGCTTCGAGCATGCTCTCAGTGAACACGCCACCCTTGGTCAGGAAGGCGTGGTCGGCAGCGAGGCAGTCCAGCGCCTGGTCCAGGCTATGGCAGACGGTGGGGACCAAAGCGTCCTCTTCCGGTGGCAGGTGGTAGAGGTCTTTGGTAGCAGCTTCGCCGGGATGGATCTTGTTCTCCACGCCGTCCAGACCCGCCATCATCAAGGCCGCGAAGCCCAGGTAGGGGTTCATCAGTGGATCGGGGAAACGTGCCTCAATGCGACGGCCCTTGGGGTTCGCCACAAAGGGGATACGAATCGATGCCGACCGGTTACGCGACGAATAAGCCAACTTGACCGGTGCCTCGTAGCCAGGAACCAAACGCTTGTAGCTGTTGGTGCCGGGGTTGGTGATGGCGTTGAGCGCGCGCGCGTGCTTGATGATGCCGCCGATGTAGTACAGCGCAACATCCGACAAACCTGCATAGCCGTCACCGGCGAACAGGTTTTTGCCGTCTTTCCAGATGGACTGGTGCACATGCATGCCCGAGCCATTGTCGCCAACGATAGGCTTGGGCATGAAGGTCGCGGTTTTGCCGAAGTTGTGGGCCACGTTTTGCACCACGTACTTCAGGATCTGGGTCCAGTCGGCGCGTTGCACCAGGGTGCTGAACTTGGTGCCAATTTCGTTCTGACCCGCACCGGCCACTTCGTGGTGGAAGACTTCAACCGGAATACCCAAAGACTCCAGAATCAGCGACATTTCTGCGCGCATGTCCTGGGTGCTGTCCACAGGTGGCACGGGGAAATAACCACCTTTGACGGTGGGGCGGTGGCCTTTGTTTCCGCCGTCCATGGTTTTGCCGCTGTTCCAGGGCGCTTCCGCTTCATCGATTTTGAAGAACGTGCCCGACATATCGGTGTTCCAGCGCACATCGTCAAAAATGAAGAACTCGGGCTCGGGACCGAAGAAGGCCGTATCACCAATGCCTGAGGCTTTGAGGTAGGCCTCAGCGCGCTTAGCGATGGAGCGGGGGTCGCGGTCATAAGCTTTACCGTCGCTAGGCTCGACCACGTCGCAGCTCATGAAAAGGGTGGTCTCTTCAAAAAACGGGTCAATGTTGGCGGTATTGGCATCGGGCATGAGTTGCATGTCCGAGGCTTCAATGCCTTTCCAACCGGCGATCGACGAGCCGTCAAAGGCGTGGCCGGAGGTGAACTTGTCTTCATCAAAATGCGAGATCGGCACGGTCACATGCTGCTCTTTTCCACGGGTATCGGTGAAGCGGAAGTCAACAAACTTGACTTCGTTCTCTTTCACCATCTTCATCACGTCTGCGACGGTCTTGGCCATCAAATACTCCTGTTGCACGGTTGTAAAAAAGGGATTGCTTGCGAGTTACCGCAGTTTTTATGCCAGCGGCTTGCTGAGGTCACAAAACACAATCTCCGCCCTACATTCTGCCTTGTGCTCCAATTCACCCTGTGCGGATGTGTCGCAAGAGAATTTATAGTGCACTTTTACGGTGCATTATTGCACTTATTAAGTGCGTTTTTAAGCTTAGAGGGTGTTTTGGCTATCTGCGCACCAATTCGGGGCCTAGTTCCGCGTCAAAGGCGGCCAAGCCTTTTTTCAGGGTTTCAAACGCCGGCCCCGCCGCCTCGGGCGCACCCTTAACGCCCAATTCAATATGCCGTCCGTATTGGGGATGGTCCACGCTGGGCAGGCTGAACACCTTGACCGGGTGGGTGTCCTGCACACTTTGCATCAGCGGCGTGAGCGTTGCCTCCATGGCGCCCATGACAATGACGGACAGTTCCACATGCGCATCCTGCCTGAAGTGCGTGCGGTAAAGGGTATCGAGCACCCATTCCATCATCGGCCAAGCCATCACCGGAAAACCGGGCACGAAGTGCACCGCCCCGTCGCCCTGCCCCTGACAACTAAACCCAGCAATCTTGTTATACGGGTTGGGAATCAAGCTCGCGCCTTCAGGGAAACGCCCCATCTCCAGTCGGTGGACGTTGTCCTCACGGTCAGGATCAAAGGCGTGGCCGTTTTCCAGCGCAATATCGCGCATCCGCTCCAAGATGAGCGTACGCGCCCCCGGGTGCAATTGCAGCGGCCGCCCAAGGGCAGCTGCAGCACATTGACGGGTATGGTCGTCCGGCGTGGCACCTATGCCACCAAAAGAAAAAACGACATCGCCGCTATCAAAGGCCTCGGCCAGCGATGCCGTAATGCGCTGGGGATCGTCACCCAGGTAATGGGCATAGGCGACTTGCAGGCCGCGATTGCTTAGAAGCTCTATGGCTTTGGGGAGGTGTTTATCAGCGCGCTTGCCGGAGAGTATTTCATCGCCAATGATGATGAGGCCAAAGTTCATGGGCAAATTATTAGTT
>JAEMRG010000074.1 GCA_016463455.1 Rhodoferax sp. | reverse complement strand
TCCTGCTCTTGCTCCATCCAGTCCATGGTGGCCGCGCCATCGTGCACTTCGCCGATTTTGTGGTTCACGCCGGTGTAAAACAACACGCGCTCAGTCGTGGTGGTTTTACCGGCGTCGATATGCGCTGAAATGCCGATGTTGCGGTAGCGCTCAATAGGGGTATGGCGAGCCATGGTGGATCCTTCTTTGATCTGGGAATTCAATAATCGGTACGCTACAAGGCGCTGCTTGCGGCCGGTCGCCAAGGCTAGCGCACCGCTACAACAATGTGATGACACTGTTCCTTGGCGGTGCGGGCACCCAGGCCCGCCGGCGTGCGCTACTTAGAAACGGAAGTGCGAGAACGCCTTGTTGGCTTCAGCCATACGGTGCACTTCATCGCGCTTTTTCATCGCGCCGCCACGGCCTTCGGTAGCCTCGAGCAACTCGTTGGCCAAGCGCAGCGCCATGGATTTTTCGCCACGCTTGCGCGCGGCTTCTTTAATCCAGCGCATCGACAAGGCCAGGCGGCGCACGGGGCGCACTTCGACCGGCACTTGGTAATTGGCGCCACCGACACGGCGGGATTTGACCTCGACCATGGGCTTGACGTTATTGATAGCGACGGTAAAGGCTTCCAGCGGATCTTTACCGGGATGCTTCTTTTCAATCTGCTCCAGCGCGCCGTAAATAATGCGCTCAGCGACAGCTTTTTTGCCGCCTTCCATGATGACGTTCATGAATTTGGACAGTTCGACATTGCCGAATTTCGGATCGGGCAAGATTTCACGTTTGGGGACTTCGCGACGACGTGGCATTTTTTCACCTCTTTGCTTCAGTTGGCACCCAAATTGGGCACCGCGGGAGCCAAAAGACCCCCACTTACTCGACCCACACAAACAATTTTGTGCTTCGGGCCACTACGCTGCACCACCGCGCCACGCGGGGAACAGCACCTAAAACGAAACGGGAAACCCGTATTACTTGGCCTTGGGGCGCTTAGCGCCGTATTTGGAACGCGACTGCTTACGGTCTTTAACACCTTGCAAGTCCAGCGAACCGCGCACGATGTGGTAACGCACACCGGGCAAATCCTTGACGCGACCGCCGCGCACCAGCACCACGCTGTGCTCTTGCAGGTTGTGGCCTTCGCCGCCGATATAGGAAATCACTTCAAAACCGTTGGTCAAGCGCACTTTGGCGACTTTACGCAACGCGGAATTAGGCTTCTTAGGGGTGGTGGTGTACACGCGGGTGCAAACGCCGCGGCGCTGCGGCGAGTTCTGCATCGCAGGGCTTTTGGACTTGATCGTCTCGACCTCGCGCCCCTGACGCACTAGCTGGTTAATGGTTGGCACTTAAGCCTCCTAATGAAAATTCTCCCGCTGTGCAGGAGCTATACGATTCAAAAACTACGAAAACACAAAGCCCTTCGGAAGTTTCCGAAAAGCCTTCTAATATACCAGAAGTGGCGCCAGCAGGGCTCGGGTGTCCGCTAGAACGGATCCCGCCTAGCGTATCCACAGGCGCAAAGCGTCCCAGGCGCGACCGAAAATGCCGGCCTCATCCACTGCATCCAGAGCTTGCAAAGGCATTTGCGCTACTTCTACGCCACCCGAGAGGACACGCAAGCTCGCCACCTCCTGGCCTTTAGTTATCGGCGCCAACAGCGGCTCTTTGCGCACCACTTCGGTAGCGATTTTTCCAGGGCGGCCCGCCGGCAAGGCCAGCAAAACGCCTTGGGGGTGTCCCACCCGCACGCTAGAGGCGCTGCCTTTCCAGACCTGGGCGGTCACGACGGCCTGACCCGGATCGAACAATTTGACGGGTTCAAAGGCAGTAAAGCCCCAGTTGAGCAGTTTTTGCGACTCATTGGCGCGCGCATTTTCATTGGCGGTGCCCAGGACAATGGACAGCAGACGTCGGCTCGGACTGGCACCTTGCGAGCCCAGGCTGGCGTAATCGCGACGTGCGGTGGCCACCATGCAATAGCCGGCCGCTTCGGTGTAGCCGGTTTTCAGACCATCGACCGTGGGGTCGCGTTGCAACAAGAGGTTACGGTTGCTGTCGTTGGCCGCCGGGGTGCCGGGGTAGCGGTATTTTTTTAGGGCGTAATAGCCCACGTATTGCGGAAAATCGGCCATCAGGCGGGTGGCCAGGGTGCCCAGGTCGCGCGCGGTCGTGGTGTGGCCGGGCTCGGTCAAGCCTTCGGGGTTTTTGTAGCGGGTGCCTTTTAAGCCCAGCACCTGGGCCTGCGCATTCATCATTTGCACAAAGCGCGGCACGTCTCCGCCCACACCTTCGGCCAAGGCGATGGTGGCGTCATTGCCGGACTGCACCACCATGCCCTTGATCAGGTCTTCCACCGGGACTTGCATTTTGGGGTCGATAAACATGCGCGAACCTGGCATTTTCCAAGCGCGCTCGCTGACAGCAAGCTTTTGGTCCAAGCTAATCTTGCCGGATTTGAGCGCGTCAAACACCAGGTAAGCGGTCATCAGTTTGGTGAGTGAGGCCGGCTCCACCTGCATGTCCGCATCTTTGGCCGCCAGCACCTGATGCGCCGATACATCCAGCAATAAATAAGCCCGTGCGGCGATTTCGGGTGGCTGGGGGTTTTGCGCACTGGCACTGGCCAGCATAGACATGGCGAGCACGCAGGAAACAAGCAATTTCATGAAATCAGAGCCTTAGGAAGCGGTGGTGGGCCTGCGGATGTGCGCGGCCTTTGTAAAAATAAGCAGGGTGGGATGGCGCGGGCCAGTCCCTATGCCAAAGGGACTGCCACGTGGCGTACGACTAGGTCGCGCAGCAAGGGCAATTGTCCGTGAAAAAAATGCCCCACTGCGGGTAAGACCATCACCGGTAGGTTCTGCGGACGGGCCCAGTCCAGGGCGGCTGCCAGGGGCACGGTGTCGTCCTCCTCACCGTGCAGCACGAGCGTTTTGGCATGCAACTCCTGGGGCAATGGGGCCACTTCAAAGCGCCCCGCCGCTGTGCCGACCAACACCAGGCGGTCTATGCTGCGCACCGCATGCAAAGACTGCACCGCCTGGGACGTCACGAAAGCACCGAAGGAAAAACCTGCCAATGCCAGTGCGCCTTGCTGGGTCGCTGCGGGAGAAAAATGGTCAATCACTGCAAGCAGGTCTTGCAACTCGCCACGCCCTTCGTCGTAGGCGCCTTCGCTGGCGCCCACTCCCCGGAAATTAAACCGCACCGCCATCCAGCCAGCCTGCACAAAAGCCCGCGCAAGGGTTTGCACCACCTTGTTGTCCATGGTGCCGCCAAAAAGCGGGTGCGGATGGGCAATCACCGCCACGCCCACAGATGTTTGCCCCGCCGCGAGGTCTGGCCTATCCACCAGGGCTTGCAAACTGCCCGCTGGACCCTGAAGTGCCAGCTGCTGGGTACGCGGATTCATCCGCGCTTAGCGTCCCACACCAGGAGGCAGACGCAGGCGCTCGACCGGTGTGCCCCCCAGCAAATGGCTGTCAACGATTTCGTCAATATCGGCGCTGTCCACAAAGGTGTACCACACCGCCTCGGGATACACCACCGCCACCGGGCCACCGGCGCAACGGTCCAGGCAACCGGCTTTGTTGACACGCACCTGGCCAGGTCCATTGCGCTGGGCATCACGGATGCGCTGTTTACACCGGTCAAAACCGGCTTGTGCTTGGTGTTGGGCACAGCATTCCTCGCCGCTTTTACGTTCGTTCAAGCAGAAAAAAATGTGGCGCTCGTAATAGCTTGTGTCTGCGGATGGCGCAGCGGATGGGGTAGAGGTCATGCGCCGATTTTAGATTCGCTGCTGCCTGGGCGAATCCGGCCCAGCACCAGCGCAATGGCGGCATACGGCCAGAGCCAGCCCAGCCATTCGGCCAGCCCGTTAAATCGCACAAAGCGGCCCTGCTCCCAGGATTGCAAGGTTTGCGCGAAATACGGGCTCTGGGGCGCCTGGTTGAACAAGCCTACATGCGCGCACAGCAGAACCAACACCAGGGCGCAAGCCCAGCGCCAGGGCATGCGCGCCAGGGCCATGGCCAATGCCAAAGCGGCTAACAAGCCGGCGGCGGTGGTAGCGTCGAGCCAGGACCACATATGCGCCGGCCCCCAACTCAGCGCGGCCGAAAGACCGCTGGCACTGACGCCCACGGCCAGCACGGCCAGGCTGAGCCAGACGCGGTGGCTGGGCCTTTGCAAGACGCCAAAGCCAAGCAAACAAGGGGCTAGCAAACCAGTGACTACGCAGGCCAGCGCTGCGCCGGTGCCCAGCGGCATAGCGTTGATAGTGGGTAAGCGCTGCTGGAACTGCGCGCCTTCCAACCAATGTGCGCCCAGGCCCAGCAAAGCCACGGCCAAGTCTTGCAAACCGCTCCACACATGGCCCAAGCCAAATGGCACGGCAGAAGGAAATAGCAGCGCGGCCGGCCAACTGAGCAGCAAAACCAGCACGCCGCGCGACTGGGGTGCCAGCCAGCGGCTTTGCCAGCGGTCCCAGCGCGCCAAACCGCCGCGCCGCGCAAGATACAGGGCGAGCAGCGCGCCCGCAATCGTGCCCAGGGTGTTGAGCAACCAGTCCTCACGCGAAGCGACGCGCTGCGGCAAATAGCTTTGCAAAGTTTCCAGCACCAGCGACAGCAAGGCGCCACAAGCGACAGCCAGCCAAGCAGGTGGCACCCGGTGCCGGGTACGCAATCCCAACCAGGCCAGCAAGGCGCCTAGCGGCAAGTAACCGGCGATATTGATGGCGACATCAAAGCCGGTCCAATAGCGCGGCAGCGGTGCCGCCATAAAGGCCCAGGGCGCAATGCCTTGGTCGCGCCAGTCGGCAAAGGGGTACAAACTGGCATAGACCACCAGCGTGCAGTACATCCAGGTGAGGGGCCAGGCAGCGGATTTGTGCATGGCGCTATCCGTTTAAAAGGGCTTGAGCACCACCAGCACTACCGCTGCGACCAGAAAAAGTACCGGGATTTCGTTGAACCAGCGGAACCACACATGGCTGTGCAAAGCCGTCTGCACTTCCAACTGGCGCAGCATGCGGGCGCACAGATGATGGTAGCCCAGGGTCAGGATGACAACGACGAGCTTGGCATGCATCCAGCCATTACCCGGCCCCAGGCCCACGCCGTAGTACAGCCACAACGCCAGCCCTAAGCCCAGTGCCGGCACGGCCAGCACGGTGCTAAAGCGCAAAAGCTTGCGCGCCATGAGTAGCAAGCGGGCGCGTTCCGCTTCGGAACCGGGCTCGACCATCGCAAGGTTTACAAATATGCGAGGCAAATAAAACAGCCCGGCAAACCAGCTGGCAACGAACACGATGTGGAAGGCTTTGACCCAGAGCATATTCAAAGTGTAGCCGCAGCACTGCCGTGGGAGGAGTTCCATCGCAGGCAAAAAAAACCCCAGCACATGGCCGGGGTGGTAAGCCTATTTGCTGTCACACATCAAGGCCCCGCTCAGGGAGGAAAAGCGGGAGGAACCGAAGTCCCCGACACAAGTATACATTGATTAGCAAAAAAGTCACGAATTTTTCGTTTTGATTAAAAAAAATGTTTTATGTGGTGTAAATAATACATAGTCATCGGGCGCGTCAAAGCCGAGCCTGCGCAGCGGGCCGCGTCATTTTTATTCCCGAGCCGCTTCGAAATCAGGCACAATTTTCCCCATGATGACTCCCGCACCCTTCCCCATTGGCCGTCCCCGCCGCCTGCGCCGCGACAGCTTCACCCGTAATCTGGTCCGCGAAAACGCGCTTACGGCGCATGACCTGATTTATCCGGTTTTCGTCGTCGAAGGGCAGCACCAGCGGGTGGCCGTGCCCTCCATGCCGGGCGTGGAGCGCCTGAGCCTGGACTTGCTAATGCCGGTGGCCCAGGCCTGTGTGGAGCTGGAAATCCCGGTTATGGCTTTGTTCCCGGTGATCGACCCTTCGCTCAAAACCTATGACGGCGCCGAGGCGCTCAACCCCGATGGCCTGGTGCCGCGCGTCGTACGCGCGCTGAAAAAAGAATTCCCGCAGTTGGGCATCATGACGGATGTGGCGCTGGACCCGTTTACCAGCCACGGCCAGGACGGCCTGCCCGACACGCGGCCGGAAACCGAAGGCTACATCCTGAATGACGAAACCACCGCCGTGCTGGTGCAGCAAGCGCTTACGCAAGCGCGCGCCGGCGTGGACATCGTGGCGCCCAGCGACATGATGGACGGGCGCATAGGCGCCATTCGCCAGGCGCTGGAAGCGGAAAAGCTGGTACACACCCGCATCATGGCCTATAGCGCCAAGTACGCCAGCGCGTTTTACGGCCCCTTTCGCGACGCCGTAGGCTCGGCCGCCAATCTGGGCAAAGGCAATAAAAAGGTGTACCAAAGGGACCCGGGTAATAGCGACGAGGCGTTACGCGAAGTGGCCATGGACATTGCCGAGGGCGCCGACATGGTGATGGTCAAGCCCGGCATGCCCTACCTGGACGTGGTGCGCCGTGTCAAAGACGAATTCAAGGTGCCGACTTTTGCCTATCAGGTGTCCGGTGAATACGCCATGCTCATGGCCGCCGCGCAAAACGGCTGGCTCGACCGTGAAGCCGTGATGCTGGAGAGCCTGCTGGCTTTCAAACGCGCTGGCGCAGATGGCGTGCTCACCTACTTTGCGCTGGATGCGGCGCGCGCCTTGCGCAAGGCCTGAGGCGCGCCCATGCAGCGCTGCCCATGAACGCCCCGGTCCTGCTGGTCACTGGCGGTTCGCGCGGCATTGGCGCAGCCACGGCACTGCTCGCAGCCCAGGCCGGCTATGCGGTTGCCGTCAATTACCAATCCAACTCCCTGGCGGCCGACGAGGTGGTACGCAGCATCCGTGACAGCGGCGGCCAGGCCATGGCCTTGCAAGCCGATGTCAGCCGCGAAGACGAGGTGATGGCGATGTTTGCGCGCATCGACGCCAAGTGGGGGCCCTTAGCGGCTTTGGTCAATAACGCCGGCGTGGTCGATGTCAGCTCCCGCGTGGACGCCATGGGCCTGGCGCGCCTGTCGCGCATGCTCAACACCCATGTACTGGGCAGCTTTGTGTGCGCCCGCGAAGCGGTATTGCGTATGAGCACGCGCTATGGCGGCACCGGTGGCGGCATCGTCAACCTGTCCAGCGCCGCATCCAAGATGGGCAGCCCAGGTCAGTACGTGGACTATGCGGCCTGCAAGGGGGCGATTGACACCTTCACCATCGGCCTGGCCAAAGAAGTGGCTGCCGAGGGTATCCGCGTCAATGCCGTACGCCCGGGCATCATCGAAACCGACATCCATGCCAGCGGCGGCGAACCCGACCGGGCGCAGCGCCTGGCCCCCCAAGTGCCTATGCAGCGTCCGGGCAGCGCGCAGGAGGTGGCCAACGCCATTGTGTGGCTGCTCAGCCCACAAGCGAGTTACTGCACCGGCGCGCTCTTGGACGTGGGCGGCGGGCGCTAAGCGCACACTTGTATGCTTGGGGCGTCGCAGCCCTTGTACCGATCCCAGTTGCCGAACCTATTTCGCAGGAAATTTTGTATGGACACCAGCGCCCTGACCAGCCCCGATTTATCTGTCGAACTGCGCGGCCCCGTACTGTGGCTGACCATCACCCGCGAAGCGCGCCGCAATGCCATGAGCCATGGCGTTTTGGCCGGCATGGCTGCGGCTATCAGCGCCGCGCAAAGCAATCGTAGCGTGCGCGCGATCGTGCTCACCGGTGCCGGTGAGAAAGCTTTTTGTGCCGGAGCCGATCTGCAAAACGCGCAGGCCTTTACTACCGATTACTCCGAGCCCTTAGGCCATTTGGCACAGCTGCTGCGCGTAGCCAAAGCCAGCTATGTGCCGCTGGTCGCGCGGGTCAATGGTGCGTGCATGGCCGGGGGCATGGGCCTTTTGTCCATGTGCGATATGGCGGTGGCCGCGGAGCACGCGGTCTTTGGTTTACCCGAGGTCAAAGTAGGCGTATTCCCCGCCCAAGTGCTCAGTGTGTTGCAACACCTGATTCCGCGCCGCACACTGGTGGAGATGTGCATTACCGGCGAACCGATTAGTAGCATGCAGGCCCTGGAGTTTGGTCTGGTCAATTACATCGACCGCGATGTCGATGCCAAGCTGCAATGGCTGCTCGAGCGTTTACTGGACAAATCGCCCGCTGCGGTGCGGCGTGGCCTGTACATGCTCAAGAAGATGGAAACTATGGCGTTTGAAGAATCCATGGCTTTTACCGAGAGCCAAATTGCGCTCTTTACCCTGACCGAAGACGCACGCGAAGGCCAGCTGGCCTTTCAAGAAAAGCGCAAGCCCCAATGGAGTGGTAAGTAAGCGCGCCAGCAGGCCGATACCGCTTCTACATCCACTGAATGAACGACACCACTTTTGACTACATCATCATCGGCGCAGGAACGGCCGGCTGCCTGCTGGCCAACCGTCTGAGCGCCGACGCGTCCAAACGCGTGTTGCTGATTGAAGCCGGTCGGCGCGACGATTACCACTGGATTCATATCCCGGTGGGCTATCTGTATTGCATCGGCAACCCGCGTACCGATTGGCT
>JAEMRG010000354.1 GCA_016463455.1 Rhodoferax sp. | reverse complement strand
GCGCCAGCAGCACATAAAACATCACGCCCACACCGGCCAGCGCTTTGCTGGCAAAACTGCAGCCCTGCTGGTTGGGGTTGACGATCACGTCGGCATCGGGCCGCTCGGCGGCTGGCAGGTGGTGGTCGGTCACCAGCACTTGCAGGCCCAGTGCCTTGGCATGCGCCACGCCCTCCACACTGGCGATGCCGTTGTCCACGGTGATCAGCACATCAGCGCCCTGCGCTTTAACCCGATCGGCAATCGGCGCGGTCAGGCCGTAGCCATCGATCACGCGGTCCGGCACCAAATAGCCTAGGTGCTCTGCGCCCAACAACTTGAGACCGCGCATGGCCAGGGCGCAAGCGGTGGCGCCGTCGCAGTCATAGTCGGCCACCACGCACAGGCGCTTGCCCTGGGCGATGGCATCGGCCAGCAAGCTCGCAGCGGCTTCTATGCCCAACAGGCCTGCAGGCGGCAAGAGCTTGGCCAGGCTGTCGTCAATTTCGTCGGTGCCGGTAACGCCGCGCGCCGCATACAAGCGCGCCAGCAAGGGGTGAACGCCGGCCTGTTCCAGCACATAAACGCTGCGCGGCGGAATATCGCGGGGGATGATTTTCATAAGTCCTGCACAAAATGGTGAAACCTGGGGGCGGCTAATTGTTGTTTTATGCGTTGCCAGAGCGAGGCGCGGCCTGGCACCCAAGTGCGCGCCCGCTGTTCGCCGCATAAGCTGATGCTGATTTCGGGGCCGGATGCTTGCTGCGCGGCAAGGGGCGCGAACACTTGGGCATCCAGGGTTTGCCAGGCTTGTATCCAGGCCTCTGGGTCGTCCCCTAGTGCGCTTGAGCTCAGGGCATCGATGTAAAGCGCGTGCGGGCTGATGGACGCCGAATTGGCCCCGCCTTTGGCCAGCAATGCTTGCAAGGGGCTGGCCGCCAAATTTGGCGATACGTTGTCGCCTAGAGGGCTGCCGGTTCCGCTAATCCAAAAGCCATTGACCGGCGCCTGGCCGCGCGCGCTGCGCGCATCGTTGAGCGCATGGGTATAGAGCAGCATTTGCATTTCGTTTTGCAAGCGTCGCAGGCCTTGGGCAGCGCTCTGGCGGGGTATCCAAGAATCTATGGGCTGGCCGCGCACGCGCGCCAGTGAGGCGCTGGCCAGGTCTTGGAACACAATGCCTTGCGCCAGCCAGGTCGAGGCGCTGTGCCAATGCAAGGCGATACCGTCTTCCTCAAAGTAAGGCCGCATCGCCGCCAGCAGCATGCGTGATTCTTCTTCGTCTAATTGCAATAAACCGGGGTCTTGCATGGCCACATGGTCGCTGTGGATTTGCAAATGGCAGGGGCTGATCAGTGCCCAGTGCTGGCCGCCCTCGTACAAAGCGCTAGCTAGTGCCAGCCACGCGGCCCAGGGCACCAGGCCGTCGCCATAGGCTTGGCCGCTAGCCACATGTTCAGCCAGCGGCGTCAGACTCTCTTGCCTGCCGGCGTGCAGCGTCTGCGCCGCAACCCGCTGCAGCAGTGCTTGCAGATGGGGCAGTTGCAAGGTGGCGCTGGCGGCGCGGCAGCGTGGACCGGGGGCTGCGGCGTGGGAAATCACAATGTGCATGTCCCGATTGTCCTGCACGCCCTGGTTCGCGTGCCGGAGCGCTGCCTTGGGAAACTGCCACAATCCGCCCGTCATGAACCTCCCCTTTGAATTGCGTATCGGTTGGCGCTATACCCGTGCGGGCCGCAGCACCCGGCGCAACGGCTTTATCTCCTTTATTTCCGGCGTTTCTATGCTGGGTATTGCGCTGGGGGTGGCGGCGCTGATTATTGTGCTCAGCGTCATGAACGGCTTTCAGCGCGAGGTGCGCGACCGCATGCTCAGCGTGGTCTCGCATATCGAGATTTATGCCCAGGACGGTGCGGCTTTGCTCGATGCGGCGCAGACGCTGTTGCAAGCGCGTACCAACCCGCAGGTGGTGGGCGCGGCGCCTTTTATTGCTGCGCAGGCTTTGCTGGCGCGTGGCGAAGACATGCGCGGCGTGCTGGTGCGCGGCATTGACCCGGTATTTGAGCCCGAGGTAACCGAACTGGGTAATCCCGAGCAGCGCGCTGCACTGCAGCGCTTGAAAGCGGGCAAGTTTGGCGTGGTGCTGGGTAGCGAACTGGCGCGGGCTTTGGGTGTGCGCGTGGGCGACCC
>JAEMRG010000073.1 GCA_016463455.1 Rhodoferax sp. | reverse complement strand
AGGCGCGCGCCCAGCAGGCGCATGGCGGTATCGCGGCCCCAGGCCGTCAAGCCCGTGGCGTGGAAAATTTCGCCATTACGCTCTGCCCTGGCCTGCACCCGTGCATTGCGCTTCCAACGCAGCGAAGCGTACTGCAGCAAGGCTTTGGCATCGTCCGCCGGACCTCGTTGCAGGCAGCGCGCCAGCATAGCGGCGTCCTCAATCGCCATGCCCGCGCCCTGGGCCAAATAGGGCAGCATGGGGTGGGCAGCATCGCCTAGCAAAGCGATGCGGCCAAAAGCCATGTCCTGCGGGCCGCGCAGATGCGGCAAACCATTCAAGGGCCAGAGGCGCCATGGGGCCATAGCGCCTACCAAGTCTTGCAAACCGCCGCAGGTCTGGGACAGGCGCGCGGCCAGGTCACTGCGTAGCGCGGTTTGCTCCCAGGCCTGCGGTTCATCAGGCGACTGGCCTTGGACGATGACCACCAGATTAAGCCACTCGCCGCTGTGCACCGGGTATTGCACCGCATGCATGGCCGGGCCCAGCCACACGGTAATGCAGTCGCTGCGCAAGGCCTGCGGCAGATCGGCCTGCTTGGCCATGGCGCGGTAGGCCAGATGGCCGCTGAAAACGGGCTGCACGTCCTGGCGCAAAAAGTCGCGCACATGGCTCCACAGGCCATCGGCGGCAATCAGCACATTGGCGCGACGTTTGCGCTCGTCATCGGTCGTTAGCTCGACGGCACTGGCGTCCTGGCTGACGCGTTGCGCCGCACGCCCCAGCTGTATTTCGGTCAGGCCCTGGGCCAGCACGGCGCGGTGCAGCAAAGTGTGCAGGTCGATGCGCGCAATCGTGGCGTAGCGCGCGCCATAGCGTTGCAGCGCGCGTGCCCCCAAGGGCAGGCTGCCGAGCAATGCGCCGCTATGGACGCTGCGCACTTCCAGCCGCTGCGGAAAACAGGCCACCGCATCCAACGCCGGGCCCAGGCCCCAGCCCTCCAGCAGACGCATCGCGTTAGGCCCTAGCTGCACCCCGGCGCCGACTTCGGAGAGCACCCGCTTTTGTTCAAACAGCTGCGTCGCCATGCCCAGATGGCCGCAAGCCAAGGCTGTGGCCAAGCCGCCTATGCCACCACCGGCGAGCAGTATTTTTCGTTCCATACCGCGATTGTGGCCTAGCGCCTGGACTAGCTGTCCGGGCCGGTAAGCCGCTTGGCTTGTCACAAAGTGAATTGGAAAGTGTCAATCAAGGCGCCGGGAGCGCGCATGCCACCCGGTGAGCGTTTGGAATAGGTGCCGACCTCGGGGCTGACTTCGGCTTGACTACCCAGCGCCATCAATTGCGGCCCCAGGGCGTTGTAAAGGCTTTCATCCCAGCGCAGGTTATTGATAGGCCCGAGGATCTCACCGCCCTCCACCCAAAAGCAGGCATAACGCGTCATGCCCGTAACACGCGCCGAAACCGGATCGCTCCAGTTCAGATAGTGCAAATTGGAAAGGTAGAGGCCTTTGCCCAATGCGCTTAAAACTTCCTGCTCGCCCAAGGTGCCCGCAGCCACATCCAGGGCGCGCGGCGATTCATTGCCCGACGCGCCGTTAGCTTGCAATCCGTATTCCTTGGCACTGCGGGAACTTACGAGCAAATTGCGCAAAGAGCCGGCCTCGATCAAGCCCAAAGATTGAGGCGCAACCTCACCCAGATCGTTAAAGCGTGGCGTCAAGCCCATACCGAAGTTTTCTGAAACTGACAGCAGAGGCGAGAGTTGCACCTCTTTTTCAATCAGCTTTTTGAAAGGACTGTGGCCCTGCTTCCAGGCCGCTGCAGACAAAGCGCTCCAGGACATCATGCCCAGCAAATCGGCAAAAGCCGCCGGCGCGAAATAACTGCGGTAAGCGCCGGGCTGGACCGATTGCAAAGGCCGCTTGAGCAACAGCAGGGAGGCCTTGCTACGCTCCAGATTGGCAGCCCAGTCCCGGGCATTCCAGGATGAAGCGGCATAAACGCTTTTGACGGCTTGTGGCCCGTTGTAAAGGGAATAATCAAAGAAGAAATTTTCGGTTTCAAACCAATGGTTTTGCCCCTTCGAATTACGGTTGGCGCTAATGACCACGCCGCCTGCATAAAAGCCCACCAGATCACAGCCACCGGCGGGCTCGACGATCGCTGGTATCAGGGCTGCAGGCGCTAAAAGCTGCCCCCTAAATACCTCGCGGCTGCTGCCATGGTTTTGCACTGGAACCTGAAAAGGGTCCTGCGGCAGTACTGCGGCGTCGAGGCGGCAGCGTTCTAGGACGGCGTCGATGCTGCGGCAATCCGCATCGACCTGCCCGCACAAATTCATACCATGGTCAATGGTACGACCGCCGCCTTGGTACCGTATCTGCAATACGCGTTGCGTCACATCGGTGTTTTGCCTGACCCGGTTATTGTTCAAGCGCAGGTACAGGGTTTCCTCTGCTTCCAGGCTGACCGTGACATCTTCGCCCGCTTGCAAGTTGGGGAAAAGCCGTTCACACATTGCATCGAGCAGCAGACTGGTTTGCATGGAAAAATCTGAAGTGCTCATGCCTGACCTCCAAACACTTCCACACCGCGAAACAAGCAGGGAGGCGACGCATGTCCCACCCGTATCACCTGGCTGGGTTCACCCTTGCCGCAATAAGGTGTGCCGTGGACCTCATCGTCACGCCCCACCCCTGCCAGGCGGTTCCAAAAATCGATGCTGACGCCCCGGTAATTGGGGTTGCGCACCACTGCGCCTAAGCGCCCATGCTCAATTAATTGGCCAAACTCACACCCAAACTGAAATTTATTGCGGTAGTCATCAATCGACCAGGATCGGTTGGTGTGCATCAAAATTCCATGTTGCACTTGGCCTATCAAGTCCTCCAAGCTGCTATCGCCAGGCTCAAGATTGATATTGGCCATCCGATCTATCGGCGCGCGGTTCCAAGAGGCCGATCGGGAATTGGCGACCCCTTCAATACCCGAGCGCTGTTGCGACTCCAGCGAACCCAAACCGCGCTTCAATATCCCGCCCTCAATCAACATTTGCTTTAGTGCCGGATTGCCGCTGTCATCAAATGCATAACTGGCAAATTCATGGGCACGGGTCGGGTCGAAGGAGATGTTCATCAGTTCCGATCCATACCGTAAGCGTCCGAAATCATCGGCCTGGACGAAACTCCAACCTGCGTAATTGCGCTCATCACCCAAAATCCGATCCAACTCCAGGGGATGTCCGATGGATTCATGGATTTGCAGCATCATCTGATCGGGCATCAGCACCAGGTCCATGACGCCACTGGGGCAGTTAGGCGCCTCCAGTAATTGCAATGCTTCGCTGGCAATGCGCTTGGCCTGCCTCACGACGGCTTCCGTCTCAAAAATTTCACCGCCCACTTGGCCGGTTTGGGACCAGGTGCGGGTTTGTGATTCGCTACCTTGCGCCGCGATAGCTGAAAGTTTGAGCTCGACCATATCAAAGCGCTGGTCAATGGCGGCGCCCGTGCTGCTGTAGTAGGCCACATGGGTCTGAATCAACATCGCGTGGGCCATTCGGCTGACCAGGCGTGCATCGCCCTTCATCGCAGCGCTGGCCGCCAGCAGGCATTGCGTAATGTCCTGCGCATTGCTGGCATCCAGGCCTTGTGCCCTGGGGCTGCGATAGGCACCTTGCGAAGGCGGTCTCTGCGCTACTTGAAAAGCATGCGCTTTTCGCGAACTGCTGGCACGCGTGGTGGTGATTGCCCGCGCAAAAGCCAGTTGCAATCCCGCCTCGCTGGTATCGGAGGACGCGGCGTAACCAAAATGGCCGTCCACCAAGACCTCGCACATAACGCCTGCATCCACGCTGGTGGCGTTGGCCTGGGGGGATTCGTCGCGAACCAATCGATGGGTCGTCACCTCTCGGCTGAAGCGGAGTCCGGCCCATTGAACATCAGCGGGTAAACCCGCGAATACGGACTGTGCGGTAGGGGGAAATTCTGTCATGGTAAAACTGGGATGGAAAGTAGCGTTTTGAGCGACCAAGGACAATACGCCAATAGTGCGGGACTGTCCATAAGGCATTCGGACCCATGCGGGCGCTTATTCATAATTTTTCACCTTTCAACTTCACCAAGGATCCAAATATGCGCATGCAGTTGTCCATCGCCCTAGTGCTGACGGTTTGTACCCAAAGTTTGCTGGCGCAGCCGGCGCAGGGGGGATTGCCATTATGGGAAATAGGCGGAGTTGGCATCGCGGCAGGGCAGCTAGCCTACCCGGGGTCTTCCGAAACGGTGAGCCTTGCCTTGGCGGTGCCCTACGTGATTTACCGCGGCGAATTTTTTCGGCTGGACCGCAACAGCGCTGGATTTCGGGCCATTCACAGCCCTGGCTTTGAATTAGACATTGGCTTTTCCGGATCGCTCGGTTCGCGTGCTAGCGAAACCGTAGCGCGCCAAGGCATGGACGACCTGGGAACCCTGATTGAGTTCGGACCGCGTATGCGCTGGAACCTCAGCGCAGAAAAAGAGCCGGGGCAATGGCGCATCGAACTGCCCTTGCGTGGCGTATTTGACCTCAGCAATAGTGCCGCTTACCGGGGCATGGTGCTGGAGCCCGAATTGAAATACAGCTACCGCGCAAAAGAGGGCTGGACTTGGGGTACCAGCATCAGCGCCATTGGCGCCGACCAGTCGATGCAATCCCTTTTCTACACTGTGACCGCGGCACAGGCCACCGCCAACCGCGCGGCCTACCAAGCCCAAGCGGGTCTGATGGCTCTTCGCCTGAGTGGCTCATGGTCATACCCTTTATTCCCAGATGCGAGGCTGCTAGTTTTTGGCCGTATCGACAGCGTCCAAGGGGCAGCGAACCAAGCCAGCCCCTTGGTGCGCCAAAACTCCGGCGCTAGCGTGGGGGCGGTACTGGGCTACACATGGAAACAGTCCGAGGCCCGAGCCTCGGACTGAAGCTAAGCGTCCTAGGCTACTGGCGACTACCAGCCCCAGTGCGGCGACGCATAAGGTATTGAAGTAGTTTGCTCAGGGGCAGATCAACTTGATCTTTGGAAAATAGGTCTTGTAGCGCCCCGCGTCGCGGGTGAGCAGTTGATAGCCATCGGCCATGGCATGGGCGCCTATAAAGAAGTCGGGCAGCACGCCAGTTTTGGTGCCGCCACGGTGGCGGTAAGTCCTGAACGCATGGGCGGCCCCTTGAGCGGCTAGCCTGGATACATCCAGAATCTGCACGCCCAACTTTTCAAGAAATGCATCGATGTGCGGGCCTGCCGTGTCGTGCGTGTGCAGTTCGGCATAGACCACAAAGTTGGTAACAATGGCTTGGGTTTTGGCTTTGCTCAGCTCCCGCAAGGACCAGTCCAACCAAATTGGGTCTCGGTGGATAACATCCACGAACACATTGGTGTCCACCAAGATCATGGCTGATTCCAATCGTCGCCACGCGTCATCCGCATAAGTTCGTCGGTGCTCATGCCATCTTTGGCGATACCAATGAACTGACGAATCGGATCATCAGGGGCCAGAAACGACAGGTCCGGTTCAGGCGCTGCCTTGCCATCTGACGGCGCTTGCGCTGCCACCATGTACTCAGCCAGGGCTTCTTGCACGACTTGCGATTTAGTCATTTTGCGGACAGCGCAAAACTGCTTCAAATCACGTTCAACAGTTTCGGATAGACGAACAGACAGCATGATGGCTCCTTGTCATACAGTAACTATTTATCTGTATGACGATAAGTATGACATAAAAATAAACCTTGTAATACATCTGAATGCGTAAAGCTGCCATTGCCCGATGACAGAGACATGGCCAGACGGCCAATTCATCTTACTCACACCGCCCTTCGCAGGGGACATACCCTGCTCCGGATTTTTTGAACCCTGACTAATCCCAGCGGGGTGGCGACGGATGCAAACGCGCCATAGCCAGCACGTCCTGATAACGCCCGTCACGCAAGCCGTAAGCACGAAAAATTCCTTCTTGCACAAAGCCAAACTTCCGGTAGAGCGCAATAGCGCGCTCGTTGTCGGTGAATACAGTCAGTTCAATGCGCATAACCGCAACCCAGCGGTCGGCATAGTCGATGAGTGCCGCCATGAGCGCGCTGCCCACGCCTTTGCCTTGCGCTGGTACGGTAACGGCCATACCTAAATGCATTGCATGCCGCCGCCGGATATGCGGGTTGGCGTGCAAGCCCGCCATCGCAACCAACTGTCCTTTCGCCAAAGCCACCAGTTGCACATCGCCGTTGCTGGATTTAGCCTCCAAACGCTCACGCCAAGTTGCTTCACTGGGGTGAGGCAACTGCAACAAGTTGCCGTGCACGGCTTCTTCGCTCATCAGCGCTGTCAAACCGCTTGCATCCTCTGGGGTGGCACGGCGTATGGAAATAGGGAAATCAAGCATCAATATTCTCCTTGTGGGCTGTTTTCAGACAACAAAAAAGCCCGCTGGGTAAGCGGGCTTTGTGGGGTGGCAAAAACTACTTGCCCTTAGTTCACAAAGCCCGCCTTCGCGTGAGGTGGCAGGTCAGCAGCATTTGCACGGTCAACACCACATCTGCCCGATGGGCAAGAAGTGCGGGGACCAAGTAAATACGCTGTGTGAACATGCGAGACAGTGTGGCTAAAAATGAAAGTCTTGTCAAACGGTTTGGGCGTTGACAGAAAAAATAAAAGGTTGCCCAGCAATTACAAGCTTCACTCCACCCGCGCCACCGCAGCCGGTTTAAAGCCCAAATCCGCGGCCTTGCCTTTGCGCGCACGCGCGGCACGGGCGTTGTTGAGGCTGCGAATTTCCAGGGTTTCTTCACGCTCTTTGCCGCCCCGGCCTATGCCGGAGATGCGGACGCTGCGGGTGTAGGCCGCAGCCCCGGCCAGCGTGTCTTTACCATCCAAGTCGAGCAGCATCAAACCGCGCCCGCCTTTTTCCATGGTCTTGAGTTCGGACAATTTGAAGGTGAGGATACGGCCCAGCGTGGAAGCGCAGGCCACGTCGGTGGCCGCTGCCACCAAGGTCCGCGCAGCGTTTTGCACCGTGGCAGGCGTGGTCGCATGGGCGGGCAGGCTGGCACCGGCTACCAAGGACGGCGCACACACGCTCTCCCCCGTATTGCAAGTGACAAATGCTTTGCCTGCTTTGTTGCGGGAAATCATGTTGTCCACCGTCGCCATAAAGCCATAGCCTGCGCTGCTGGAGATCAGCAATTGCGCGGAAGCCGGGCCAGCAAAATAATGCAGGATTTGCGTTCCCGCTTCCAGTTCGATCAGGCTAGTGAGCGGCTGCCCATCGCCGCGCCCGCCGGGTAACAATGCCACTGCCACCGAGTACACCCGGCCACTCGAGCCAAAGGCCAGCAAGGTATCGACACTGCGGCATTCAAAGGTGGCATACAAGGCATCGCCCGCCTTAAAGGCAAAGCCCGCCGCCTCGTGGCCGTGGCCGCCGCGTGCGCGTACCCAGCCTTTGTCGCTGACCACCACCGTCACCGGCTCATCGACGATTTTGATTTCGGCAACGGCTTTTTTCTCGGCTTGTATCAAAGTGCGCCGTGCATCGGCAAAGGTTTTGGCGTCCAACTCGATTTCCTTGACCATCAAGCGGCGCAGGCTGGCTGGGTTGTCCAAAATATCTTCTAGCTTTTTTTGCTCGTCGCGCAGTTCCGAGAGTTCCTGCTCGATCTTGATCGCCTCCAATCGCGCCAGCTGCCGCAGGCGAATTTCGAGAATGTCTTCGGCCTGGCGTTCGGACAAACGGAACCGCTCCATCAAAGCGCTGCGCGGCTCGTCCGACTGGCGGATGATGGCAATCACTTCGTCGATATTGAGCAGCACCAATTGCCGCCCCTCCAAGATATGGATGCGGTCCAGCACCTTGCTAAGGCGGTGGCGCGAGCGCCGCTCCACCGTGGTTTGGCGAAACGCAATCCACTCGGTCAGCATCTGGCGGAAAGACTTTTGCGTAGGCCGTCCGTCCAGCCCCACCATGGTCAGGTTGATGGGGGCCGAGCTCTCCAGACTGGTGTGTGCCAGCAAAGCGGTAATCAGTTCCTGTTGCTCAATACGACTGGTCTTGGGCTCAAACACCAATCGCACCGCCGCTTCTTTACCCGACTCGTCACGCACCAAGTCCAGCACGGCCAGCATGCTGGCTTTGAGCTGCAACTGGTCTTGCGACAGGGCTTTCTTACCGGCCTTGACCTTGGGGTTGGTCAGCTCTTCAATCTCTTCAAGCACGCGCTGGCTGCTTACGCCGGGCGGCAATTCGGTCACCACCAGTTGCCACTGGCCGCGCGCCATGTCCTCGATCTTCCAGCGGGCACGCACTTTGAGCGAGCCGCGTCCGCTGCGGTAGGCGTCGGCGATATCGGCGCTGCTGCTGATGATCTGGCCGCCACCGGGGTAGTCCGGCCCGGGCACCAGGGCCAGCAATTCCTCGTCGCTGGTCTTGGGATTTTTGATCAAGGCTACGCAGGCATCTGCCACCTCACGCAAATTGTGGCTGGGGATTTCGGTAGCCAAGCCCACCGCGATGCCGCTGGCGCCATTGAGCAGCGCAAAAGGCAGGCGCGC
>JAEMRG010000072.1 GCA_016463455.1 Rhodoferax sp. | reverse complement strand
AGGTGTTCGCTCGCATAGACCAAATAGCTGGCCGCTTGCATGGCCTCAGACCCGCCGATGCCGCGCAATATCGCCGCCACCGCATCCGCATGGTCGAGCATGTTCTCCGCAGTGTCCAGATGCGCGCTGGCAAGCAGTGGCTCAGCAAAAGCGCGGGCCCGTGCCAGCGCATCTACCTGCACCGTCATAGAGTCAATGGCGGCGTTCATGGCAAAGCGTGAACGCGTCCTTTCAGGCAGCCAGCACAAACTGGGTGACGGCGTCCACCTGGTCCGGCGCAATCAAAGTAGGCGCATGGCCCACGCCTGCAAACTCCACCAGCTGCGCTTTAGGCCCGCGTTGTGTCATCTGCTGCGCAGTGGCTGCGGACAACAAATCGGACTGCGCGCCGCGCAGCAGCAAGGTCTGGGCGCTGATGGCATCGTAAGCCTGCCACAAGAGCGCTTCGCCTTCTTGGGCCTGTTGCTCTGTCATTGCGCCAAAGGGCAGCGCAATGGCCGGGTCGTAGTGCAAAGTCCATGCGCCTGGGCCCTGCACCCCGGCAAGGGGCTTGAGCATGGGCTGCGACAGCGCCAGCCACTGCGCGGGCGTGTGCGGGCCAAAGCTGCTGCTGATCGCCCACATGGCATCGGCCGCTTGCTGCACGGTGGCGAACTGCCCGCTTTTGCCCAGGTACTGGCCGATGCGTTGCAGCGCCTGCCATTGAATCACCGGGCCCACGTCGTTGAGCACCAGACGGCGCACCGACGCACCCACTGAAGGCGCATAAGCGCAAAGCAACATGCCGATCAAGCCGCCCATGCTGGTACCCACCCAGTCCAGCGTGGCGGGTTTGAGTTGGACCAGCAGTTGCAACATGTCGGCCACATAGGTAGGCAGTTGGTAGCCCTGCGGATCGGTCAAAAAGTCGCTCTTGCCGCGGCCCACCACATCAGGGCAGACCACGCGCAGCGGCGTTTTGGAGCGCTCGACCAAGGCCTGGGCCAGCACGTCAAAGTCCCGCCCCTGGCGCGAGAGGCCGTGCACGCACACCACGGTATGGTTGGCCTGCGGGTCGCCCCACTGCCAATAGGCCATGCGGTGGGGCACCGGGGCGGCGCAGTCGAGATAGAAAAGTTCAGCTTGCATAAGTCAAATAGCGCAAAGTTTGTCTGTGGCCGTAAGGGGAGCGTAGCGTAGGCCTTCGATAATGCGCACATCCTAATAGAACCCATCGATTGAATTGGAGACATACCTATGCTTAAAGGCAAAACCGCCCTGGTTACCGGCTCGACCAGCGGCATCGGCCTAGGCTTGGCCAAGGCCCTGGCCGCCCAGGGCGCCAACATCGTGATGAACGGCTTTGGCGAAGTGGACGCCGCCGTGGCCCAGGTCAAAGCGCTGGGGGTGCAGGTGAGTTACCACGGCGCGGACATGTCCAAGCCCGCTGAAATCGAGGCCATGGTGCGACACGCCGAGGCCACTTTTGGCGGTGTGGACATTTTGGTGAATAACGCGGGCATCCAGCATGTGGCCCGCGTCGAAAATTTTCCGCCCGAGCGCTGGGACGCGGTAATCGCCATCAATCTAAGTAGTGCTTTCCATGCCAGCCGCTTTGCCCTGCCCGGCATGCAAGCGCGTAACTGGGGCCGCATCCTGAACATCGCCTCGGTGCACGGGCTGGTGGCCTCGGCCGAAAAGTCTGCCTATGTCGCTGCCAAACACGGCCTGGTGGGCTTGACCAAAGTGACCGCACTGGAGAACGCCACCAGCGGCGTGACCTGCAACGCGATATGCCCGGGCTGGGTGCTAACGCCCCTGGTGCAAAAACAGGTAGACGCCAAAGCCGCCGCGCTAGGCATCAGCAATGAAGAAGCCAAGCGCCAGTTGCTGGCCGAAAAAGAGCCTTCGCTGCAATTCACCACCCCCGAAGAACTGGGTGCGCTGGCGGTGTTCCTATGCTCGGTAGCCGCCAACAATGTGCGCGGCGTGGCCTGGAATATGGATGGTGGCTGGGCGGCGCAATAAGTGTTTGGGTCCCGCGCGTTGACATTTGCCCCTTTTTAAGATATCTTCAATATATCTTATAAGAGGGGTTTTGAATGGCTGCTCGTTCCACTGCTGTAGAGCAAATCGCTTTTCGCTACCGTGCTGCTGACAGCGCCACCGGCGTGACGCGCGACACCGCCAAACGTGTTGCCGCGCAACTGGGCGTTGATGAGACTCAAGCGATTCACCTGGCTTTGCGCAACTTGGCTGTCAAGTTGTTGCCGCAGTATGCGTCTGATGAAGGGCCAATTACCGCCGGTCAGATTCGCCAAATAAAAAAGCGTGTGCCGCAGGGCAGAGTACGGTCTGTTCGCTCTAGTCTTTTTGCACACGAACCGGTATGAACTGGGGTGAACCCGCCGCAGGTGATGTGGTGTGGTGCCATTTCCCAGATGACATCCATCCGCGTCCCAAGCCGCGGCCAGCGCTGATTCTTGAGGTTTTTGATGATGATGCGCCACAGTTCTTTGTTCGAGTTGCCTATGGGACCAGCCAACGCACGACCAGCTTGCGCCGTGGTGAGTTCAGCATTGAGCGCAGCCGCAATTTGGCGGCCTTCGAGGCGGCAGGGCTGAGCTATGACACGAAGTTCGATTTAAAACAGGTTTTGGAATTGCCGTTCTCCACCGAATGGTTCTCGGTGCCGCCCGCAGCACCCCATGGACAAACTCCCAAGCTAGGCACTCTACATCCGTCGTTGGTGCGCGCCGTGCAGGCGGCATACCAAGCCGCGCAGTAGACCAAGCTCTCAGAGCAAACGCGCCCGGGCTAAGCCCAGCCTATTCAAGATTCACCATGGCCAGCGGAATCTGCGAGGTCAGCCAGAACTTGTCATTTTTGATGGTGACCTCAATAGGGTAAAGGGCTGCTGGCAGTTGCAGCTGCGCTTGACGGATAGGTTTGGGGCTTTGCAAGCGCGCCTGCACCGGCACCGGGTCCAAGTGCGGCCTAGACGCTTCAGCCATCGGCAGCAAGATTTCCTGCATCTTCAGGCTCTGTGCAATTGCTGCATCGTCCGGCCATTGCCAGGCCTGCAAGCGGATGGGGTGGCCCCCAGGCACGGTCAATACCCCGCTAGCCGAAAGTAGGCGCTTGGCATTTTGCAGCGCCCTCTCCCAAGCAGGCGGCGGCATATGCGCATAGTTTTGCAAGAACGCGGGCAAAGGCGTGGCCGGCGATAGCAGCTGGTGCAGTACTTGCGGCAGGTTCAAGTTAAATTGAAATAGCAGCACCTTGCCGTCTTCACGCGCGATAGCCAGTGCGTTCGGATGGGCTGTTGTTTGTCCGAAAGCAAAATTGCCATAGCCCGTAAACCCCAGGCCCGCTCCGGCCGCAAGCAGCATACGCCTGCGCGACGGGAGCGCACCGGCCTCCTTAGGGCGCAACCGTCCCACCCAGGTATTTGTTGTTATTGAAACTGGAGTTTTGCCTGAAAAAGGGGATGGACGCGGTTTTACCGATGTACGCGCCTTTCATCAGCACGTGCATCGTGGATTTGCTACTTGTATCGGCGCTGGCGTCGGGCTGGTAGTCCGGCACAGAGTGCGCGTGGTAGTGGTAACCGATGCCGTCATGGTCATGGGCCCCGAAGTTATCCAGTGCGGTACCTTTCCCCAACATGGCAGTGTCAGTGCTGCGGTAAATGCCGAACAGGGCAATGCCGTCATAGCCAAAGCCGATCAGCGGCGGATGTGTCTTATTGAGGTAGTCACTGTCGTTATACAAAGCCAAGGCGTAACCCGATTGGTAGCCGTCTGCATGGCAATGGGGCCCACCGCCGCCGCGGCCGACATGGCAGCCGCTGGCAGATAACTCTCCCAACAGGTGCGAGGGCATCAGCATATTGTTGAAAATCGGGAACATGACCGAGCCGTCGATCAACAAGCCGTTGTCGGCGGTATCTGCATAGCTATAAACGTCTTTGGAAACACTTCGTCCGTTTACCGTTCCGCTCACGTCACTCCAGAGACTGCGGGTAAGCGTGTTGTCCGCCACCACGTTGACTCGGCCATAATCTTTCATGGGTATCGCTGTGATGTAGGCTTCCAGATTGGAAAAGCGTGTCACCGCTTGGGTCTCATAACTCGTTGTGAGCCCATCACCTGGCGGTCTGGGAATATCCTTCAAGCCATTGGGTGAGGACTGGTTGCCGTAGCTGACCAAGATCATGAAGGGGTGGTATTTCCCTGCTGTATCTTTTTCGTTGGTGAAATACACATAGGGCACCATGTTTTGCCCAGGTGTTCCGTCTGCAATTGCGTCGCTGACCAACTTGGTACGCAGCGCACCATCTCTAAATGCAGCATACAAGGCAGTCGAATAACGCAGGCTTTCACCGCTAGCCTCCACCGCAGTTTTGATACTCGCCAACATGGCATCGGCATGGGTCTTGGTCGTTGCATCAGTCCCCGGCGCACTGATTTGGTTTTGGTAAGTCGCATTCACGCTGCTGGTGATGCTGCTTAACAAGGTCGCGGCTCGGTCGTTGATCTTGAAAGGCGCAGCTGCATTGGTGACAAACCCCACGGATTTAGGGTTCATAAACGTTGGAATACCTAGGTCTAGCGGCGAATTGAAGAAGTACAAAGACGATGCATTAGCCGCATCAGCTACCAAACTAAAGGTGGTACCGCTCAGCTTGACGTAGTAATCACTCGCTGCAAACGCACTGTCCAGGGTGTAGCTGGCAGTACCAGTGCTACTGGCGATGGCCAGGTCATACAGATACCTTTTTTTGGCCTGTAATTTTTTCGTGCTGCTGTCGTAGCTGAAGCTTACATAGCCATACCTCGTGGATACCTTGCCGAAGTTGTTACGAAACTTCAGCTGGTATGCATCTGCTGAACGGGCATCTATGGAATTATTCGGGTGGAGATGGGAGTCCAAACGGTAAAACCCATCGCTCTGCACCACCAGTTGCACCAACTTGGCCAGGAAGTTTTGGTAAGTTGCGTTGTTTGAGCTGATTTTTTCCGCACTGGCGCCGTAGCCCGCCGTGGCACTGTACGGGTCCACAATAGTGAGGAAATTTGCGTCACTTCCGCCGGTAGACGTGTCCGATAGCAGGTAGCGCCCTCTGTTGCTCAAGGCACTGGTCGGCGTAAGCGATACCGGCGAGTAACTGGCTTGCACCGCGTTCACAAAAGGCGCGGGGGTGGAGTAGCTCACGCTGGTGCCCGATGTCGGCGCCGAGGGCGTCACCGTCGCCGATGCAGAAGCCGCGCTATTGCCTGCGCTATTGGTCGCCAGGACCGTACAGGTATAGGCGAGGCCATTGGTCAAGCCGGAAACCGTTAATGGGCTGGCGCTACCCGAGGTACTGAAGGCCGCCGATGCGCCGCTGACGCAGGACGCCGTGTAACTGCTGATCGTGGCTCCGCCGTTGGACGAGGGCGCGCTGAAACTCACGTTGGTCGCAGCATTTCCTGCGCTAGCGATGACGCCGCTCGGTGCACCCGGTACGCTTACGGTGATGCCACTGCCTGAACCATCGGTGCTGCTCGACCCGCCGCCGCAGGCGCTGATGAAAAGTACGGCTAATGCCAATGTGCTTGTATAAATTTGCCGCCGCATCGTAGTTCCAACTTTCATAATTAAGTAAAAAAGTGCTTCACGCGAAACACTTAAAACCATTGCGCGCAAGGCGCTGCATGGCGACTTCAATTGCCATTTTTATACTTTAGGTGGCGCGCATTGCCGCAGTAAGACACAGCGCTTACGCCCCCTCCAACAACACCACAGCCCGCGCCTCTATCGCCAAGCCCTCGCCCACCGGGCCCATTTTTTCGGCGGTCTTGGCTTTGACGTTCACACAGTCCGGCGCGATGCCCAAGATAGTTGCAATCCGTGCGCGCATCGCGCCAATGTGCGGGGCCAGCTTGGGCGCTTGGGCGATGATGGTGCTGTCCACATTGCCAATCAAATAGCCTTTTTCGCGAATACGGCGTGCGGCCTCTGCCAGCAAGACCGCCGAGTCTGCGCCTTGGAAGACGGCATCGGTGTCGGGAAAATGCGCGCCTATGTCGCCCATGCCGGCAGCGCCAAACAGCGCGTCGGTGATCGCGTGCAGCAAAGCATCGGCATCCGAATGGCCCAGCAGGCCTTTGCTGTAAGGCACATGCACGCCGCCCAGCATGAGCGGTCGGCCCTCTACCAAGGCATGGATGTCCCAGCCTTCACCGATTCGAATAGTGCTCATCGTGTTTCTTTCTCCTGGCTAACTGCCAGTATTTGTCCGTAGGGCCAACACCGCCTGCGCCAGCGCAAAATCCTGCGGGTAGGTGACTTTGAAGTTGTGGGCGCTGCCCGCTACCAGCAGGGGGTGGTGTCCCGCCATTTCCATGGCGCTGGCCTCGTCGGTGACGCCAGCAAAGCCGCTGGCGGCGGTGGCGTCCAGGGCAGCGTGTAAATCGCCGAGGCGAAACATTTGCGGGGTTTGGGCCAGCCATTTGTCCTCTCGGGGCACGGTGGCCTGTACCCGTCTGCCGCTTTCGCTTTTTAAAGTATCGGGCAATGGCAGCGCCAACAGGCCACCGCACGCATCGGGCAGGCAGGCGTCGATCAGGCTGTCCACCAGCGCGGGGGTAATGAGGCAGCGCGCCGCGTCATGCACCAGCACCCAGTCGGCCGGGCGCACGCCGCGCGCCTGCAAAGCCTTCAAGCCCTGAAAAACACTTTGCGCCCGCGTGCTGCCACCACAGGGCACGCGCTCAAACCGGGCGGGCCAGGCCGGGCCTTGCGGCCAGGCAAAGTCATCGCCTGGGGATAAGACCACCACACCGCCTGCTAGGCGCCGCACCGCCGCCAATGCAGCCAAGGTGTGCAGCACCATAGGCTGACCGGCCACCAGCTGGTATTGCTTGGGCTGTGTTGTTCCAGCCCGGCTACCCGCCCCGGCGCAGGGCACCAAGACAAAGCAGCGCGGTGGGGTAGCAGGGTCTGTGGGGGCGAAATCGCTCAAGAGGGCAGTGGCATTGGCGGGCATGGCAGTCATAGTATGCGGGCCATTCTAAAATCAGGGCTGTCCGATTTTTTCACCCCCGTACACCCCCCACCTGGGCGCACGGGGGTTTTCGTATTTTTGCCACCCCATGCACCTGCCCTCGCTTGCCACCGGAAAACGATTCACCCTGCCGCGTCCACCCGGTTCTGCCGACGCGCTCTTGCTGGCGCAGTTGGCCGAGCGCGAAAAAGCCGCCGGTCGCATCACCGCCATCGTCACCTCGGACGCCACCGATGCGCAGCGCCTGTTGGAAGAAATCACCTTTTTCGCGCCCGATCTGCGCTGCGCCTTGTTTCCGGACTGGGAAACCCTGCCCTACGACAGCTTCTCGCCGCACCAGGACTTGATCAGCGAGCGCCTGGCCACACTCTGGCGCATCAGCCAGCGCGACAAGGCCCAGGGTGCGGACGTGGTACTGGTACCCGCCACCACCGCGCTCTACCGCCTGGCGCCGCCGCGCTTTTTAGCGGCCTATACCTTTGAATTCAAGGCCAAGCAAAAGCTGGACGAAACCAAGCTCAAAGCGCAACTCACGCTGGCCGGGTATAGCCACGTGACGCAAGTGGTGAGCCCCGGCGAATACGCAGTGCGCGGCGGCTTGATCGATTTATTTCCCATGGGCTCGCAAGTGCCGTTTCGGGTGGATTTGTTTGACAACGAAATCGACAGCATCCGCACCTTTGACCCCGACAGCCAGCGCAGCTTGTACCCCGTGCCTGAAGTACGCTTGTTGCCGGGGCGCGAGTTTCCGATGGACGAACCGGCGCGCGCCAAGTTCCGCAGCCGCTGGCGCGAACTGCTGGAAGGCGACCCGACCAAAAGCCGCATCTACAAAGACATGGGCGCAGGCGTTGCGACAGCGGGCATCGAGTACTACCTGCCCTTGTTTTTTGAGGATACCGCCACGGTGTTTGACTACCTGGGCGAAGCGGCCACGGTGGTACTACACGGCGACCTAGAGGCCTCATTCGCGCGCTTTTGGCAAGACACCAAAGACCGCTACCGCATTGTGCAAACCGACCCGGAGCGCCCGGCGCTGCCGCCCGAGGCCTTGTTTTTGTCCAGCGAACAGTTTTATGCGCAGTCCAACCGCTATGCGCAACTGGCCCTGCGCCCAGCCCTAGCCGATGCGCAAGACGCCACAGCGTTTGCCGAGCTTGCGCCCATGCCCATGGTGGCGGCGCAGCGTGGCGCGGACGACCCACTGCTGGCACTCAAGGCCCACATCGCACAAGCCAAAAGCCAAGCCCAGCGCGTGCTGGTGCTGGCCGAAAGCACAGGCCGCCAAAGCAGCTTGCTGGACTTTTTGCACGCCAGCCATTTAAGCCCGCCCGCTTTTGAAACGCTGGAAGAATTCATCGCCAGCGACGAGCCCTTGGGCATTGCCACTTCACAACTGAACACCGGTTTTCGCTGGCTAGAGCGCGGTGTGGATTTGGTCACCGAGACTGAACTCTTTGCCACCGGCCCGAGCACGCGTCGCCGTAAAAAGCAAGAGCAAGTCAGCGATGTCGAAGCGCTGATCAAAGACCTGAGCGAACTCAA
>JAEMRG010000353.1 GCA_016463455.1 Rhodoferax sp. | reverse complement strand
AAAGCCATCAAGGCGCAGCAATCGGTGATGGAGTTTTTGCTGATCAACCACCCGCTCGATTGCCCGATTTGCGACCAGGGCGGCGAATGCCAGTTGCAAGACCTGGCCGTGGGCTATGGCGGTTCCAATTCGCGCTACGAAGAAGAAAAGCGTGTGGTGGCGATCAAAGACGTCGGCCCGCTCATCAGCATGCAGGAGATGAGCCGTTGCATCCATTGCACCCGCTGCGTGCGCTTCGGCCAAGAAGTGGCCGGCGCCATGGAACTGGGCATGTCGCACCGTGGCGAGCATGCGGAAATCGAAACCTTTGTCGGCCAGACGGTGGACTCCGAACTGTCGGGCAATATGATCGATATTTGCCCCGTCGGCGCGCTCACTAGCAAGCCTTTTCGCTACAGCGCCCGCACCTGGGAACTGTCACGTCGCAAGTCGGTCAGCCCGCATGACTCCACTGGCGCTAATCTGGTGGTGCAGGTCAAAAACAACCATGTCATGCGCGTGGTGCCGCTGGAAAACGATGCGGTCAACGAATGCTGGATTGCCGACCGCGACCGTTTTTCCTACGAGGCGCTCAGCAGCCCGGACCGCTTGCATACGCCCATGATCAAGCAAGGCGGCAAATGGTCTAGTGTGGACTGGCAAACGGCTCTGGAATACGTGGCCAATGGCCTCAAGCAAATCAAGAGCAACCACGGCGCCCAGGCGCTTGGCGCCCTGGTCAGCCCGCACAGCACCTTGGAAGAATTGCACCTGGCGGCCAAACTGGTGCGCGGGCTGGGCAGCGAGAACATAGACCACCGCTTGCGCAACCAAGATTTCACCGCCACTGATGGTGTGCGCCATCTGGGCATGCCCATCGCCGGGCTTTCCACCTTGCAGCGCGTGTTGTTGGTGGGAACTAATTTACGCAAAGAACATCCGCTGTTTGCTCTGCGCGTGCGCCAAGCGGCGCGCTCTGGTTGCGCAGTGCATGCGCTGCGCAGCGATACGGCTGATTGGGCGATCCCCATCGCGCAGGATTTGCAAGCCTCGTCGCACGATTGGCTTGCACATCTGCAATCGATAGCCGCTGCCGTGGCGCAATTGGCCGAAGTTAGCTGCCCCTACAGCGCAACAGTCAACGAGCAAGCACTGGCGATTGCCAAGTCGCTCTTGGGTGGTGAACGCAAAGCGGTGTTGCTGGGCAATAGCGCTGCGCACCACGCGCAGGCCTCTGCCTTGCAAGCCGTGGCCGCTTGGATTGCACAAGCGACCGGCGCAAGTTTTGGTTTCCTGACGGAAGCGGCCAACACGGTAGGTGCGCAATTCGTCCACGCTGAGCCAGGGCAGGGCGGTTTGCATGCAGGGCAAATACTGGGCGGCGCGCTCAAAGCCGTTTTGCTACTCAATAACGAACCCGAATTCGACAGCGCTGCCGGTAAAGTGGCCTTGGCCCAACTGGCGCAAGCGCAAATGGTGGTCAGCCTTTCGCCCTTTAATGCCAATATGCAGTGCGCCGATGTGCTGCTGCCGATCGCGCCTTTTAGCGAAACCACGGGCACTTTCGTGAACGCCGAAGGCCGGGTGCAAAGCTTCCATGCCGTGGTCAAGCCGCAGGGCGAGGCCAGGCCCGCCTGGAAAGTCTTGCGCGTATTGGGCAATATGCTGAAGATCGACGGCTTTTCCCAAGAGTCCTCGCAGGACGTGCTGCAGGAGATTTTTGCTGGTGTTGCGCCTGCGCACCTTAGCGCCGATCGCCTGAACAACGCCAGCAGCCAACCCACGCAAGCGGGCCCCGGCACTGCACCTTGCACCGCGTCGATTTACCAGTTGGATGGCCTAGTGCGCCGTGCCAGCAGCCTGCAAATGACGGCCGATGCACGTTCCGCTGCGGAGGTGCCCGCATGATCGACACGATCTACAACGCAGGCCTGCAAGCCGTGGCAGCCACTTGGTGGACCGCCGTGGTTTGGCCGGTGGTTTGGACCCTGATGAAAATCCTGGTCGTGCTCTTGCCCTTGCTGGGCGCCGTGGCCTACCTCACGCTGTGGGAGCGCAAATTTTTAGGTTGGATACAAGTACGCGTCGGTCCTAACCGCGTCGGCCCGCTTGGCCTGTTGCAGCCGATTGCCGATGCGCTCAAGCTATTGACCAAAGAAATTCTCGTGCCCGCAGCGGCCAACCGGGGCCTGTTCTTTATCGGCCCGATTCTCACCATCA
>JAEMRG010000352.1 GCA_016463455.1 Rhodoferax sp. | reverse complement strand
GCGCAAGCACCAGGCGCGCGGCCACGGCAATGTGTTCTTCTTCCACCGTGTCGCTGCCGGCCAGCGCGGCGGCGGCCCGGGCAGCGCGCGCAGCAAACAGGCTGGCGCGCAGCGAATCAACACCTAGCGCCATGGCCGCCGCGCACAAGGCTTGCACCCACTCGGGCGCCATCTGCACCCGCCCCACACGCTGGCGTGCAGAGCGCACTTCGTCGGCGGTCCATAGCGGGCCTTCTTCGTCCTCGACCTGACTGTCCATGCGCAGATGAAAAGCCAGGCGCTCGGCCAGGCTGGCGGGCAGTTGCTCATCCGCGTCGGCGCCTTCGTCCAGCGCCACCATGCCAACGCGGGCGGGCAGCACGCGGTCCAGGCCGTCGCGTTGCAGCAGCACCTGGCCGCTGTCGAGCACACTGCCAAAGCGCGCAGCCGCGCCCGTGGTCATGCGCTCGGCCATGGCCAGCACCAGCACGCCGCCATCGGCCTGTGCCAACAAGCCTTGCAGCGCCACCGGGCGGCCCGCTTGCAGCGTGGCGCCTAGGTCCAAGCCACCCAGCAAGGCGGTGTCTCCGGTATTCAAGGGCACCCGCCTGAAGGGACTTTCCGAGGGCAACAGGGTGCGCAAAAGCGCCAGCCATTCATCGCGCGCTGCGCAGGCCGGTGCGCGCAAGGCCACACCGCCCAGGCCCGCCGGGTCTACGGCAAACAGGGCAGCAATCGTGGCGGCGTCGCCTTGCATGGCAAAAAGTTATTTTTGTGGCGCTGCGGCCAGCTCGGCCAGCGCCCGTTCGACCCGGGTGGACGAGCCCGCATCGTCCAGCGGATTGCGCCGCAAACGGTGGCGCAAAGCCGGCGGCGCCACGCGCTCTAAATGCGCTTGCCTGACCGACTTATCGCCTTGCCAGGCGGCCAGGGCGCGGGCGGCGCGCACCAGCGTCAGGTCGCCGCGCAGCCCGTCGGTGCCCAGGGCCATGCACAGCTGCGCTGTAAAGGCGCGCGCGCTATCGGGTATCTGTACCGCGGCCAGACGCTTGCGCCCGGCCACGATGCCTTTGCGCACCTTGTCATCCTCTTTTTTCCAATGGTCGGTAAAGGCTTGCGGGTCTTGCTCGAAGGCATCACGGCGCTTGACCACCTCGACCCGCTGTTCCAAAGTTCCTGGTGTTTTCACTTCCACCGACAGACCGAAGCGGTCCAGCAACTGGGGCCGCAACTCGCCTTCTTCCGGGTTGCCGCTGCCGATCAGCACAAAGCGCGCCGGATGGCGCACGCTCAGACCCTCGCGCTCGACCACGTTCTCGCCCGAGGCGGCCACGTCGATCAGCAAGTCCACCAAATGGTCTTCCAGCAAATTGACTTCGTCGATGTACAAATAGCCTCGGTTGGCGCGTGCCAGCAGGCCGGGCTCAAAGGCCTTGACGCCCTGCGACAAAGCGCGCTCCAGGTCCAGCGCACCCACCACGCGGTCTTCGGTAGCGCCCAGTGGCAGATCGACCACCGGCACACCGACCAACGCGCTGGCGCGGGCTTTGCCGTTGGCCGCGGCCAGGCACTCAGGGCAGCGGGCGGCGTCCGGGTCGCAGCCGTAGCGGCAGCCGGTGACGACGCGCATTTTGGGCAGTAAGGCGGCCAAAGCGCGCACGGCGGTGGACTTGCCGGTGCCCCGGTCGCCAAAGACCAGCACGCCGCCAATCGTGGGGTCGATGGCGGTGAGGACGATGGAAAGCTTCATGTCGTCCTGGCCGACGATGGCGGAAAAAGGAAATGTCAAAGCCATGGGGTAAGGGGCAAAAGTGGGTAAAAACGAGGTAAATAAAAGTGGATGGGTTTCAGTGCGCGGCGCTGGCGATCAATTGTTCGCTCAATTCCCACAGGACGATAGCGCGCTCGCGGCTACTGGCCTGGTCGGACAAGGGCTGGGCAAAAGCGGCCCGGCCCACTTTTTGCCGGTTGCCCCAGCTCCAGTGCTGGCCCGATACGCCAAACTGCGGATCTATCACCACCTGGGCCACCCGCTCGCCAGCCAAAGCCTGGCTGACATAGCCCTTGGTGATGTTTTTTTGGAACCACGGAAAAATCGTGCGAAACAAAGCCGGCGTGTCACGAAACAAAGCGGTGTCAGCCACGCAGCCGGGGTAGAGGGTGTTAAACACAATGCCGGTGCCCTCGTGGTAGCGGCGGTGGAACTCGCGGCTCATCATCAT
>JAEMRG010000351.1 GCA_016463455.1 Rhodoferax sp. | reverse complement strand
GTGGTGAGCCTGCTGGCGGGCAAAAGCGAATTGCAGCCCGGAACCGACCATTGCGCGCAAGTGGGCACCATGCTGGCGCGCATGCATCTGGCCGGGCGCAGCTTTGACATGCACCAACCCAATTTGCGTGGCCTGGGCTGGTGGAAGCGCACCATGCCCGAAGTGCTGCCCTTTGTCACGCCAGAGCAAAGCGCGCTCTTGCAAAGCGAGTTGGGGGCGCAGGAGGCCCTAGCCCTCAGCGCGGAATACGCGGCCTTGCCGCGCGGCCCCATCCATGCCGACCTGTTCCGCGACAACGTGATGTTTGCGCCCGACGCGCAAGGCCACGCCCAGCTCACGGGCTTTTTTGATTTTTACTTCGCCGGGCATGATGCCTGGGTGTTTGATATCGCCATCAGCCTGAACGACTGGTGTGTGGACATGGCCGACGGTGTCGCCAATGCAGCCCGCACCGATGCTTTTATGCAGGCCTATACCGCCGTGCGGCCCCTGCAAGCCCCGGAATTGGCAGTTTTTGCCAGCATGTTGCGCGCAGCTGCGTTGCGCTTTTGGCTTTCGCGTTTGTGGGACCAACACCTGCCGCGCCAGGCCGCCATGCTCCATGCCCACGACCCGGCCCCTTTTGAGCGCATACTGCGCCAGCGAATCGCCCATCCTCTTCATTGGCGCGCGCCGTAGAGCGCCGCAAGCCCCACTGCATGAAACTACACATCGTTCCCGCCCGCCAAGGCATCCTCTGGGTCAAACTGGGCATGCGCACGTTTTTCCGCCAGCCGCTGGCGCTGACCGGCCTGTTCTTTATTTTTATGGCGGCGATGTCAGTCATCTCTATGGTGCCCGTCATCGGCAATGTGCTGGCCCTGGCCCTGTTACCGGGCGCGACCCTGGGGCTGATGGTGGCGACGCAGGAAGCGCTCAAGGGCCAGTTTCCTATGCCCAGTGTTCTGATTGCCGGCTTTCGGGCCGGGCGCACGCAATTGCGCGCCATGCTGATTTTGGGCGCACTCTATGCACTGGGTTTTGTCGGTGTGCTGGGTCTGTCCGCGCTGGCCGATGGTGGCAAGTTCGCACAAATTTATTTGTTTGGCGGCGCGGTGGGCAGCGAGGTCTTGAAAGACCCGGCCTTTGAAGCCGCCACCATGGTGGCCCTGGTGCTTTACATGCCTCTGTCCTTGTTATTTTGGTTCGCACCGGCGCTGGTTTATTGGGACAATGTCAGCCCCATGAAGAGCCTGTTTTTCAGCCTGGTCGCCTGCTTACGCAACATCGGCGCATTCACGGTCTACAGCGTGGTGTGGATGCTGGCCTTTATGGTCATCGGCCTGGGCGTGGTGTTGGTCGCCGGTTTGTCTGGCAGCGAAGAGGCGGTTGCCCTGGTGCTCTATCCCACAGCCATGGTGATGGCGGCCATGTTTTTCAGTTCGATTTACTTTACCTACGCGGACAGCTTCAGCATCCCCACCGTGCACCTGGCCTGACCATGGCTTGCGCTGCGTTTGCTGCGCGTTATTTCAGATCAAATTGCGGAACTTTAGGTAAATGTTAAGCCATCAGTCCCCAAAATTGTGGCAATGCGGTTGATAACGCGGGTATCAGCGCGATAAGCAAACTACCGACAAAAATGGCCAGCAAAGCCGGGGTCACTGAGCTGGCGACCGTACTAAGAGGTTTGCCAAACATCGCCGAAGCAAAGAAAATATTCATGCCCGCTGGGGGGCACAGAAAGCCCATTTCCATCGCCGCTAAAAACAAGATGCCAAAGTGCACGGGATCAATGCCATAGCTTTGTGCTACGGGCAGTAGCAAGGGTACCAACACGACAATGGCCGCGAATATTTCCATGAGCGCGCCCGCAAAAAGCAAAAATACCACCAAGGCGACGAGAAAAATCTCTTTACTGGGGATTAGATTTTGGGTCGCTGTAATAGCGGCATCGGGAATACCCGCGTCAATCAGGAAATTGGTCAACGCCAATGCCATTCCGAGTATCAGCAGCACCCCGCCAATGATTTGGGCGGCATCGCTCAGACAGCCGAAAAATATCTTCCATGTCAATTCGCGGTGCGCCATAGCCTGGGTTATCACGGCATATGCTGCGGTGAGGGCTGCGCTTTCCATGGGCGTAGCCAGGCCGCTGACGAGTGACCCGATAGCGACTACCGGCGCCAATATTTCCCATTTTGCGAGCCAAATGGTTTTAAATAAAGC
>JAEMRG010000071.1 GCA_016463455.1 Rhodoferax sp. | reverse complement strand
TTTTTGGCGAATACCCCAGAATCATCGCCGACCACGCCTTACTTCACTTAATTTGCGACACCGTCCGCTTGATGGTCGTCTCCCAGGGCACGATCAGCACCATGGCCGTCGAAGAGATCATGGACAGCGCTATCAAAACTCACCACCATGATGAATTGAAGGCCCAGGCGGCCATTTCTACGTTGGCTGGTGCCTTGCCCGCGCTAGGCATTGTGTCCTGCGTGATGGGTGTGGTGAAGACCATGGACAACATCGACCAACCGCCGGCGATTCTGGGTGGCCTGGTGGGTGCGGCGCTGGTGGGAACGTTTATTGGTGTGTTTTTGGCCTACGGATTTTTCGAGCCCTTTGCTAAGCGCCTAGAACAAATTATTGAAGATGAGGCCTGTATTTACGGCGTCGTCAAGCAAATCATTATTGGTACCTTGCACGGCCACCCGATGCCCTTGATACTGGAAGCCGCGCGCGTCTGTATCAGCCACCACAACCAACCTAGTTTTGCTGAAGTATTTGACGGGCTGCGCGGGAAGTAAGCATGGCCACTGAAGCGCCGAAGGTAGAAGAAGTCCCCGCAGGCGCTGCGCCGGCGGGCGCCGACGATGTTGCGGCGCCGGAAGATGATGCGCCGCTTGCGCCCATTATTGTCAAGAAAATTGCCGCTGCACACGCCGGTGCCCATGGCGGTGGTTGGAAGATCGCGCTGGCCGACATGATGACGGCCATGATGGCCTTTTTCTTGTTGATGTGGATTTTGGGCGCCACCAATGACTCGCAGCGCAAAAGCGTGGCCGATTACTTCAAGCCTGCCTCACAAAGCGTGATCACCATGGGCGCGTTGGCCGGCTCCAATGGCATCATGGGCGGACGCTCCATCATTGACCCCGACGGCTTCCCCTACACCGCCAAGCAAACTGCGCCTATGGAGCGCCTAACGCCAAAATCTGAAGGCGGGCCGACCGAGAACGACCCTTCGCCCAATAGCGAAAACGCGCGCGATAACGACGCAAAATCGCAAAACCAGTCACCGGGCTCCGGGGAGGGCGAAGGCGGCGGTACCGGCACAGGCCAGGGCGGCGAAAAAGCCAAAATGGACGAGATGGAAAAAGACGTCAAGGAAGCCTTGGCGTCCAACCCGGCTCTTGAGCAGTTGCAAGGCCAAGTACAGTTTGTCCGCGACAAAGACGGCTTGCGCATCGAGGTCATTGACAAGTCGGATTTCTCTATGTTCCCGCTGGGTACCACCAAGTTGCAGCCCAAAGCCCAGGCATTGCTGGGTGAAATTGCCAAGTCGCTAGCGGGCATGCCCAACAAAATTGCGGTGCGTGGCCATACGGATGCCACACCTTTTGCCAATAAAGAGGGCCGTAATAACTGGCTGCTGTCCGTCGAACGCGCTGAAGCGACGCGCTCGGTGCTGGAGAAAAATGGCATCAAGCAAGACCGCTTTGTGCAAATCGAGGGGGTGGCCGATACCGTGCCTTACAACACCAACGACCCCAAAGATGCACGTAACCGGCGCATGAGCATCACCATCAAGAAGGAGTAAGGGCTGCCCCAGCGGGCGGTGCGTGCGCCTGGTACACCGGGGCTGCTCGCTGTGCCCGGTGCCGCAAACCTCGGGGGTCTCAAGGCACGCTGCAGTGCGCTTACTCGCAGTTCTGATATTCGCGCTTGATACAGGTCTTGGCCCAGCGCCGCGCCACCATCAAATCGTTCTCGCTGATTTCCGCGCTGGCTTTTTTAAGCGGCTTGGAGGTCTCAGGGTGGCCTGAGGATTCGGCGATTAAAAACCACATCGCGGCCTTTTGGTAATCGCGGGTAAAGCCTTGGCCATTGGCATACATGCTGCCCAGTTTGAACTGGGCTTTAGGCTCGCCCTGTGAGGCTGCTTTGCGCAGCCAAATGATGGCATTGGGGTAGCTCTGCGGGGTGCCTTGCCCGGCGTAATGCATCAGGCCGAGCAGTGATTGTGCGTCGCGGTCTCCGGTCTCGGCGACGATCTGCCATTTGGCCACCGCACTGGCGTAGTCTTTACGCTGGTAGTCGGCATAGCCGTCTTCCCACAAGCCGGCATGTGCTGCAGTACAGACGAAGAGCGCGCTACACAGCGCTTGCCGCATGGAAAAGGGAAGAGCCATAAGCATTAGTTGCGCATTATATTTTTCATCGCAGCGGCCATCACCTTGGAATTGTCTTGAGGCGCGGCTTGCAATTGCGCCTGACCTGCGGTGGCCGTAGCGGGTTGGGCTTGCGCTGTTGAAGCGGGCGCATTCGCCGATGCATTGGCAATAGGAGCGCCCACCGCATTGGCAGGCCTTGCAGCGCCTGGTTCGAAGTCTTGCTGCATCACCGTTGCACGGTAGAGGTTTTTGAGCTGGGGCAGGTTGTTCCACACGTCTTGCCAATCCAGGTCAAAAGGCAAGCCCATCCAGTTGCCGGATTTTTTCAGGGCATTGACGCAGTTTTGTATTTCCTCTCGGTTGAGTTCTACCAAAGCGGCTTCTTCATTACTCAGGCTGTCGCGCTGGCGGGCCTGGATGTCGGCTTCCAAAGCCATAAGCTGTTGGTAGCAGCGGGCACGCTCATTGCGCAGCAAGGCACTGGCGCGCGCATCGTCGGCCTGGTCGCGCAGTTTGTTGACTTCGCGCTTGACGGCTGCCAGGTTTTGCAAGGTGAGGTAATAAAAAACGGCCGCACCCAGCACGGCTACCAGAAAGAAAAATATTAGCAATACCAGTGTGAGGTTCATGGCATCTGCGCCCTAGGACGCCTGGTTTTTTTAAACGAGCCTGCGCGATGCACAGGCTGTGCTTCCAACATCGGCACGAGCCGAGTTTAGTCAAGTCGCCCGGCTATGAATAGCCCAAGGTCCGCGCAGCCCCTGGCAGCCCAAGGCACAATACTCGCCATGCTGATTCATCCCGACATCAACCCGGTTGCCCTGCAACTAGGCCCCGTGGCCGTGCACTGGTATGGTCTGACCTACCTGGCTGCTTTCGGCTTTTTCATGCTCTTGGGCAAGCTGCGCCTGCAGCATGCACCTTATGCGAGCCATGCGGGCTGGAGTTTTCGCGACGTGGAGGACGTACTCTTTTTGGGGGTTTTGGGCGTGATATTGGGTGGCCGCTTTGGCTATTGCCTGTTTTACAACCCGGTCTATTACGCTGCCCACCCGCTGGAGATTTTGTACGCCTGGCGTGGTGGCATGAGTTTTCACGGCGGTTTATTGGGCGTAATTTTGTCTATGGCCTGGTTCGCCTATGAACGCAAGCGCTCCTTTTGGGCCGTGGCCGACTTTGTAGCCCCTTGCGTACCGACCGGCCTGGCCTGCGGTCGGCTGGGCAACTTCATCAACGGCGAATTGTGGGGCCGGGTCGCGGACCCGGAGCTGCCCTGGGGCATGGTGTTTCGCGGCGCGGGCGCGCTGCCGCGCCACCCTTCGCAGGTATACCAATTCCTGCTCGAAGGCTTGCTCTTGTTTGTGCTCTTGTGGGTGTATGCGCGCAGCGGGCCACGCCAGGGAAGGGTGTCGGCGGCTTTTCTCATGGGCTATGGCCTACTGCGTTTTGTGGTGGAGTTTTTCCGCGAGCCCGATGCCCATCTCGGCCTTTTGCAGATGGGCTTGAGCATGGGCCAGTGGCTGTGCATTCCCATGGTGCTGGGCGGAGCTGCCTTATGGTGGTGGTTCGGCACGCGGCCTGCGCCAGCGCCGCAATAAATGGGGCAGCCGGTGCTGGGCCGTATTCAATGGCAGCAAAACGGCCCGCTGGCCACGGTGACGGTGTCCAACCCGGCCCGCATGAACGCCATGACGCGCGCCATGTGGTTAGAACTGCGCGAAGTCTTTCTGGATGTGTCGGCCCGCCCGGAGCTGCGTTGCGTGCTGGTGCAGGGCGATGGCGCCCATTTTTGCGCGGGCGGTGATATTTCCCAGTACCCGGACTTTCGCTTTGAGCCAATCAGCCTGATGCATTTCCACGAAGTAGAGGTGTGGGGCGGTTTGCAGGCCATGCTCGATTGCCCACAGCCCCTGATCGCCTTGGTGCGGGGCAATTGCATGGGGGCGGGTTTGGAAATTGCCAGCTGCTGCGACCTGCGCCTGGGCGCTGCCAGCAGCGTCTATGGCGCGCCGATTGCCCGCTTGGGCTTTCCCATGGCGCCGCGCGAGGCGGCGCTGGTGCAACAGGCCGTGGGCGCGGCCACTGCCAGTGCCATGCTGCTGGCCGCGCAAACTTTTGACGCTGCGCACATGGTGCAATGCGGCTTTCTTGCCTGGAACACGCCCGATGAAACCTTGCAAGCCCAGGCCGATGCACTGCTGGCGCGCATGCTGGGGCTGGCGCCCCAGGCGGCCCGCTTGAACAAACAAGTGCTGCGCCAGGGCCGCGCTGCGCCGGAGCCTACGCCCGATTCTGCCTACGCCTATGCCGCCAGCTCCGAGCACCGCGAGGGCGTGCAGGCGTTTTTAGAAAAGCGCCGCCCGGATTTTTGAAAAATGCCTGCCATGTGCCCTTGCAAGGGCTGCGCCAGCTTGTATGCTGGCACCCTGTATCGCTATAACAATCGCTGGAACCTGAAAGCCCTTAGATGCAAAGCCTGATCCTGCTTGACGACAACCCGGTCAATCTGAAGTGGCTACAAATGCTGGGCCAGCGCCTGGAGCAAGTGCAATGCATCAGCTTTGCCGACCCGCTTGCCGCCCTGGACTATGCGCGTGCGCAGCGGGTGGATTTGGTCGTGCTCAGCTACCAGATGCCGCATATGAACGGCTTGGAGTTCATCGCCGCCTTCCGTGCTTTGGAAGGGGCGGCTTCCGTCCCCTTGCTCATGACCACCGCGAACGAAGAAAAAGGCGTGCGTTACCGTGCCTTGGAGGCCGGTGCTTATGACTTCCTGCCCAAGCCGGTGGACGCCGCCGAATTTCTGGCGCGGGCGCGCAATATGCTCAGGCTGCGCGAGGCCAGTTTGCGTCTGGCCGACCATGCCGCCTGGTTGACAGGAGAAGTAGCGCTAGCCACGCGCGAAATACGCGAGCGCGAGCGGGAAACCGTGATGGCGCTGGTCAAAGCGGCCGGGTACCGCGACTATGAAACCGGCGCCCATATTTCCCGCGTCGGGCATTACGCCTACCTGATCGCCCAGGGTCTGCATCTGTCGGCCCAAGACCAGGCCTTGATGCTGGACGCCGCCGCCATGCACGACATCGGCAAAGTCGGTATTCCTGACCACATCCTGCTCAAGCCCGGGCGGCTGGACGAAGAAGAAATGCACATCATGCGCCAGCACCCCAGACTGGGCCATGAACTGCTCAAGGGCAGCAGCTCGCGCTTATTACAGGCCGGCGCCACCATCGCCTTAGGCCACCATGAAAAATTTGATGGCAGTGGCTACCCGCAAGGCCTGCGCGGCCAGGACATCCCGCTTTTTGGCCGTATCGTGGCGGTGGCCGACGTGTTTGATGCGCTGACCTCCGAGCGACCCTACAAAAAACCCTGGCCACTCGACGATGCGGCGACTTATTTACGCGAGCAGCGCGGGCTGCATTTCGACCCGCAGTGCGTCGATGTATTTTTGGCCGCCTGGCCCCAGGTGCTGGGCATACGCCAAGGCTTTGCCGACGAGCCCCAGGGCCCACCGGTGTTCGCCCTGCCGCCCTACAGCGCAGCGGCCTGAACAAAAGATGGCTTAGCGCAGCACCAGCACCGGCGTGCTGCTGTGAGTAAGCACACGTATATCGGCACACGTATTGACATTAGCTACACATTAAGCTAAGCTTTGTATATCTTTTGTGTATTCATTTGGAGATAGCTATGCGTGACGCTGCAATCAATTTGCGAGCCCTGCCTCAGCAGCGCGACCTGATCGACCAGGCAGCGCACTTGCTGGGAAAGAACCGGTCTGACTTCATGCTGGAGGCCGCCTGTGACAAAGCCCAGTCGGTGCTGCTCGATCAAGTGTTCTTCAACCTCGATGAAGAGAAATTTCGGCAGTTCACCGCCATGCTGGATGCTCCAGTTCAGCCCAATTCCGGGCTCGAGCGTTTGTTGGCAGTCAAGGCGCCTTGGGCGAGCGCATGAATTTGCGCGCCCCCGAGTCTCTGTCACTGGATCACCAGTGCAATTCATTCGCTTGCGGCGAATCTGTGCTCGACGAATGGCTCAAGCGTCGCGCTCTGGGCAAGCAAATCAGCGGTACCAGCCGCACATTCGTCGTCACTACCCATGAGCGGGAGGTCATGGGTTACTACGCTTTGTCGGCCGGAGCCGTTGCGCACCAAGATGCAACCCGGTCTATTCGCCAGAATATGCCTGATCCGGTACCGGTGATGGTCCTTGCACGCTTGGCCACCGACGTCCGAGCGCAAGGAATCAAACTGGGCGCAGCCTTGCTTCAGGACGCGCTGCAGCGTTGCGTGCTGGTATCCCAAAATACGGGAGTGAGGGCCATGCTTGTACACGCCCTCCACGATCGCGCTCGCCAGTTTTACGAGTACTACGGATTCAATGCTTCGCCCGCACACCCAATGACACTAATGTTGGGAATCAAGCAATCATCGATTTGATTTAGATGCGCAATCGCGCTCAATCGCCCTTCCGTTTTTTCATACACGATTTATGTAGCGTCACGACCTGCTTCAGGATTGCTGTTCTTACCTAAGGACCGCAGTTGGCCCTTGTGAGCCTTGCACTGCCATCGGTCCAATGACGGCAAACGCGACAAACCGGGTAATCTGCCACAGTTTCCTGAACTCTAAGCAGTTAGTAAAGTCAGCTGCTGAAAACCTGGTGTGAGCGGATCAAAAAAAGTGGATATTTGAGAGAATATTCGTCAGACTTAGAATATTTTTTTGACCTACTTAAGTCGCTGATTTAAAGAAATTTTGAATGACATATTCCCCTTGGAGATTGAGTTGTGCGCCCATGATGGACTGGACCGACCGCCATTGCCGGTATTTCCACCGCCTGCTGACGCGCCACACCCGGCTTTATACCGAGATGGTGACCACCGGCGCGCTGCTGCATGGGGACGTAGCGCGGCATTTGCGCTTTAACGTCGAAGAACAGCCGCTGGCTTTGCAACTCGGTGGCAGCGAGCCGGCAGATCTGGCACGCGCTGCGCGCATGGGCGTGCAATGGGGCTATGACGAAATCAACCTCAATTGCGGCTGCCCCAGCGAGCGGGTGCAGCGCGGCGCGTTTGGCGCTTGTTTGATGAACGAACCGGCGCTGGTGGCCGATTGCGTGAAGGCCATGGTCGATGTGGTGGATGTGCCGGTCACGGTCAAGCACCGCATTGGTATCGACAAAAACGAGGACTACGGCTTTATGCGCGACTTTGTCGGCACCGTGGCGCAAGCGGGGTGCGAGGTGTTTATCGTGCATGCGCGCAATGCCTGGCTGCAAGGCCTGTCGCCCAAAGAGAACCGCGAAGTTCCACCGCTGCGTTACGACATGGCCTACCGCTTGAAGCAAGATTTTCCAAGCTTGCAGATTGTGGTGAACGGCGGCATTACCAACAACACTGATATCGCCACACATTTGCAGCAAGTTGATGGTGTGATGCTGGGGCGCGAGGCCTATTACCGCCCCTGGCTAATGACCGCCTGGGACGCGCAGTTTTATGGTGACGCGCACACGCCGCCTGTGCCCGAAGCGGTGGAGGAAGCCATGGTGCGTTACATGGAGCGCGCGTATGCTGAGGATGCTTGCCCCTGGTATGCGATAGCCCGCCACATGCTGGGCCTGTACCACGGGCGGCGCGGCGCACGCCTGTGGCGCCAGGTTTGGAGTGACCACCGTTTAAAGCCCTTACCCCCGCGCGAAGTGCTGGCCCGGGCGCGTGCGGCTATGGCGCAGGCTGCTGTCTTGGCAGACCATGCAGCCTGAACCACGGGCTGGCGCGCTGCGCGCCGCCAAATTGCTAATCTGGGTGATTCCGCTCTTGTGGGTAGTCAATTCCTTTATTGCGCGGCGTGCCGTAGACGTGATCACGCCGCATGTGCTGGCTTGGGGGCGATGGGCGGTGGCCGGGGCGATATTGGCCTGGTTCACGCGCGGCGAGCTTTGGCAGCACCGGCAGGAACTGCGCACACACTGGCGGCGCTATCTGCTGCTGGGCGCCTGCGGCATGTGGATTTGCGGCGCGGCGGTGTACTTTGCCGGGCAGACCACCAGCATGATGAATATCTCGCTCATCTATGCCGCCTCGCCGGTGATGATTGCCGTGGGTTCGGTGCTGTGGTTGCGCGAGGCTTTTTCCAAACGCCAGGCCCTGGGCGTGGTGCTGGCACTGGTGGGCGTGGTGCATGTGGTGGTGCAGGGGCAATGGCTCTTGCTCATGCAAGTGGTGTTTGTACCCGGCGACTTATGGATTGCCGCTGCGGCCACGGCCTGGGCGGCGTATTCCATGCTGCAAAAACACTGGGGCAACCCTATGAACGCCAGCGCGCAGCTGGCCGTGATCTGCGCTGGTGGCGTAGTGGTGCTGACGCCGTTTGCGGCCTGGGAGCTGCTGCAAGTCGGCCCGGTACTGGGCACGCAAGCGCTTACCTTGGTCCTCATGGCCGCGCTGTTTCCCGGCGTGCTGGCGTATTGGATTTATGGCTGGACGCAATCGGTACTCGGCCCCGGCCCGGTAGCAATGACCATGTACCTGGGGCCTTTGTACGCAGCCGTCGTAGCCTGGCTGTTGTTGGGCGAGGCGCTGGAGCTGCACCAC
>JAEMRG010000350.1 GCA_016463455.1 Rhodoferax sp. | reverse complement strand
CGTGGTAGGCGATCTGCTTGGCCTGCACCAGCAAATGCACATGGTCCGCGCCCAAGTGCGGGTGCTTGTGTAACTCCAGCGGCTCTAGCAAATTGAGCATTTCCAGCACGGTAAAGCCCTGGGTGGGGGCTGGCGTCTCAAAAATCTTCACATCGCGGTAAGTGCCGCTAATGGGCTCGCCCCAGCGCGCGGTCTGCGCGGCCAGGTCGGCTTCGGTGAACAGGCCGCCTTTTTCCTGGGAAAAGCGCGCCAACTCGCGCCCGACTTCGCCTTCGTAAAAGCCGGCGCGGCCACGCTCGGCAATCGCTTGCAAGGTCTTGGCCAGGCCGGGGTTGCGCAAGAGCGCGCCGGGGCGCGGGGTTTTTCCATCGGGCATGAAGATGGCCATGCTTTCGGCATGGGGTGCCAAGTCCTTGGCCGTCGCGTCGATAAAGCCGGACAAACGCTTTGTTACCGGAAAGCCGTCGCGCGCATAGCCTATGGCGCTTTGCAGGTTGCGCGCCAAGGGCAGCTTGCCGTAGGCAGCATGCGCTTCGGCCCAACTGGCCACCGCGCCAGGCGTGGTGGTCGTGGCGGGCAGGATGCCGCGAAACGGAATTTCGCTATGCCCTTGGCTTTTATACCAGTCCACCGTGGCGCTAGCCGCAGCGCGCCCGCCGCCGTCCAGGTAGCGCACGGTTTTGGTTTTAGCGTCGTAAATCAGCCAAAACGCATCGCCGCCCACGCCCGTCATATGCGGGTAGAGCACCGCCAAGGCAGCGGCGGTGGCGATGGCTGCATCCACCGCCGAGCCGCCGGCGCGCAGCACATCCACGCCCGCTGCGGAAGCCAAGGAATGCGGGCAGGTCACCATGCAAGATGGCCCCATGGTGACGGGGCGGCCCGTATTGATTTTCATAAGCGGTTGGGGGGTTTGAGGGTTTGGTTGAGCTGTCGTTAGTGACCCGATGGCGCCAGCAGGGGCTGGGTAACTAAGTAGGGATTATGCGGGGTCGAGGTGATCGCGCAGCACGCTGCAATAGTTCCAGAGCTTTTGGACGAGGGTGTGGGTGGTGGTGTTCATGGTTGATTCAAAGGCGGCAAAGCACTCAATTTGTTGGCCACCAGCTGGCAAGCCGTGATCAGGTCGGCCACGAGTCGCGTATCGACTTCGAGCATGCCCTCGTATTCGCCGAGGTTGCGGGCATCGTGGCATTTGGAAAGCACCCGCCAAACCTCTGGCCCCAGGCCCAGTGTGTGCGGTAGCAGTTGAAAAACGATAAAGCGATTGCCCGAGCGGTAACCATGCCAGCGCAAGGCCGCCAGGCACAAGGCGTGCGCTGCGTTGTAGGCCAAGTCAAACTGACTCTCTATTGCCAAGCCCGTTTTCTGGGCATCCTGCAACCGTGCCAGCCCCATGCGCTGAAGACCCGCAAATTCTTTGCTGTCTGGCGGCTCGGTACGCAATGGCTTGCCAGGACCGGTCAGATTTTCAAATGCTGAGGTCATGCTCTCCTCCGATTAGCCAAACCTTGGGCTGCGCCATCACGCGGGAAACAAACGAGCCGCCCTCCTTCAGCCTTTTGGCGAAATCCTGCGGCGTGAAGATGTTCGGATTGACTTCGCGACCCAGCGACTCAGTAGCGGCTTGCAGCGCCAAGATGGTTTCGCCAAAGGTCAAGGTGTCGCTGACCAACATCAGGTCGATATCGCTGCTGGCCGTGTCTTCTTTTTTGGCAATAGAGCCATACACAAAAGCTGTCTTGATCTGCGTGGCCAATGGGGCCAGCGCCGCACGCAAGGGCTCCGCCAAACCCACGGTCTTGCGCACTAAGCCACACAACTCGTCATAAATGGGTGAAGCCGGGTTAGCTTGGTAATGCTTCTGGTTACCTACCGGTTTGACCGTGACCAACCCGCTCTGCGACAAGCTCGCCAGTTCCCGTTGCACCGCACCCGAGCCCACGCCGGCCAGGTTGATCAACTCGGTGGCGTAGAAGCTGCGCTCCGGCTGCCCAAACAGCAAACCCAGCACGCGCTGCTGTGTGCCGGAAAACAAGGCGTCTGCCAAGCTGCTGGAGCGTAGCGTTGTTGTGGTTTGGTTTTTTGATGTACCCATTTTGGGCATTTTAATACCCATAATGGGTATTGCGTAAGTTTGTGGTTATGGGTGATCTCATAGCGGCACCTCCCCCTGAACACAGTAGGTTTGGCAAAAAACATCCAAAGGCATGATGGGA
>JAEMRG010000349.1 GCA_016463455.1 Rhodoferax sp. | reverse complement strand
CTCAATGAAATGGCCAAGGGCCACATGATTGCCGATGCGGTTTCCATCATCGGCACCATGGACATTGTTTTTGGAGAGATTGACCGATGATGTCGGATGCCACCCAGGCGCGCTTTGATCGCGAAGTCGCCAAATACCCGCCGGACCAAAAACAGTCTGCTGTGATGGCCTGTTTGTCCATCGTGCAAGAAGAACAAGGCTGGATCAGCACCGAGAACGAACGCTTGATTGCGCACTATCTGGGAATGGCGCCTATGGCCGTGCATGAGGTCAGCACTTTCTACAACATGTACAACCTCAAGCCGGTGGGCAAATACAAGCTCAACGTCTGCACCAATTTGCCCTGCCAATTGGGCGGCGGCGCAAAAGCCATGGCCCATCTGGAAAAAACCCTGGGTATCCATGCCGGTGAAACCACCAGCGACGGTTTGTTCACCCTGCAACCGAGCGAATGCCAAGGCGCCTGCGCAGATGCGCCGGTGCTGCTGGTCAACGATCGCCACATGTGCAGCTTTATGAGTGATGACAAACTCGATCAATTGATAGCTGGACTCAAGCAAGCGGAGGACGCGCAATGACGCTGCAACAGGTATTAGCACCCTTTCAGGCCACGGGCCGGGAAAGCTCTTTTCATGGCCGCCACAAAGGCGCGCAAATCCTGGCGGATTTAGATGGTTCCAACTGGGGCATTGCGGCTTACCAAGCGCGCGGCGGCTACCAAGCCTTGCGCAAGATTTTGGGCCAGGACGGCGGCGAGGGCATGACCCAAGACCAGGTGATTGCCACGGTCAAAGAATCCGGCCTGCGCGGTCGCGGCGGCGCGGGCTTTCCGACCGGCTTGAAGTGGAGCTTTATGCCGCGCCAGTTCCCGGGGCAGAAGTACCTGGTCTGTAACTCCGATGAAGGCGAGCCCGGTACTTGCAAAGACCGCGACATCATGCAGTTCAACCCGCATTCGGTGATCGAAGGCATGGCGATTGCCGCTTATGCCATGGGCATCACAGTCGGCTACAACTACATCCACGGTGAAATTTTTCAGACCTACGAGCGCTTTGAAGCGGCTTTAGAAGAAGCCCGCGCGGCCGGTTTTCTGGGCCAGCACATCATGGGCAACAATTTCAGCTTCCAGTTGCACGCAGCCCATGGCTTTGGCGCTTACATCTGCGGCGAAGAGACTGCTTTGCTCGAATCGCTGGAAGGCAAAAAAGGCCAGCCGCGCTTTAAGCCGCCGTTCCCGGCCAGTTTTGGCCTGTACGGCAAGCCCACCACCATCAACAACACCGAAACCTTTGCGGCAGTGCCTTGGATCATCCGCAATGGCGGCGCGGCCTACTTGGCTTGCGGCAAGCCCAATAACGGTGGCACCAAGATTTTTTCAGTCAGTGGCGATGTGCAGCGCCCGGGCAATTACGAAGTGCCCATGGGCACGCCCTTTGCAGAGTTGCTGGAGATGGCCGGTGGCATGCGTGCGGGCCGCACGCTCAAGGCGGTCATTCCTGGAGGCTCGTCGGCGCCGGTATTGCCCGCGAGCATCATGATGGACATCACCATGGACTATGACGCGATTGCCAAGGCCGGCTCCATGCTGGGCTCGGGCGCGGTCATCGTGATGGACGATACGCGTTGCATGGTCAAGTCTTTGCAGCGTCTGTCTTACTTTTATTCGCACGAATCCTGCGGCCAATGCACCCCTTGCCGCGAAGGTACGGGCTGGCTCTGGCGCATGGTGGACCGCATTGAAAACGGCCAGGGCCGCGCCAGCGACCTAGAGACGCTGGACAGCGTGGCCGGCAACATCATGGGCCGCACGATTTGCGCGCTGGGCGACGCAGCGGCCATGCCGGTGCGCGGCATGCTCAAGCATTTCCGGCCAGAATTTGAACACCATATAGAGCACAAGACCTGCGTGGTTGGTGCTTACGTTTGATCGGTGCAGCACCATGGTTGAAATCGAACTCGACGGCAAAAAAGTAGAAGTGCTTGAAGGCAGTATGGTGATGCATGCCGCTGAAAAAGCCGGTACCTACATCCCCCATTTTTGTTACCACAAGAAGCTGAGCATTGCGGCCAATTGCCGCATGTGCCTGGTCGATATTGAAAAAGCCCCTAAGCCCATGCCCGCCTGCGCCACGCCGGTGACCAATGGCATGGTGGTGCACACCAAGAGCGACAAAGCCATCAAGGCGCAGCAATCGGTGATGGAGTTTTTGCTGATCAACCACCCGC
>JAEMRG010000348.1 GCA_016463455.1 Rhodoferax sp. | reverse complement strand
GTGCGCGCGCCCTCGGCGTTTTCGATGACCTTGGGCGTGTTGCCCTCCATGATGGCGACACAGCTGTTGGTGGTGCCGAGGTCAATTCCGATGATTCTTCCCATGATGAAACTCCTGCTAATGCAATAAAACTGATACGTACAAGTTCGGGGCAGCGCCCCATTTTTCAAGTCGCGCGGCGCGCTAATTGCTTAAATGGCCGCTACGCGATAACTACCCGGATGTGATGTGGCCCTGTTTATTTGGGTGCTGCGACCGTCACCAGCGCCGGACGTAGTACACGTTCGGCAATCAAATAGCCTTTTTGCAGCACCGTCACCACGGTATTGGCTTCCTGCTCGGCAGGCACTACGCTGATGGCTTGGTGGTGGTGTGGGTCAAATTTAGCGCCGGCTTCGGGGTTGATAGCGATGACCTTGTTGCGCTCCAGGGCGGCAATCAGTTGGCGCAAGGTAGCTTGCGCGCCTTCGTTGATCTGCTCGGCGCTAGCATCCTGGATGGCCAAACCGGCCTCCAGGCTGTCGGCCACCGGCAGCAGGCTTTCGGCAAAGCTTTCCACTGCGAACTTACGCGCTTTGGTGATTTCGTCTTCGGCGCGGCGGCGTGCATTTTCGGCATCGGCCTTGGCGCGCAGGTACTGGTCGGCCAATTCTGCGCTTTTGGCCTGTAAAACGGCCAATTGGGCTTGCGCGACGCTCAGCGGATCGGCATCAAAGGTAGGTTCTGCGCCCGCGCCTTGCGCGTTGGCGTCGGGCTGGGCTTCGTTGGATGGGATGGGAGAGGCGTTATCGGACATGTGCTTACCAAAAATTCCGTTAAAAATGCGGCGTGAAAAAGACATGGGGTGCTGTTGGCCTATTTCAAGGCCGACCGGCGGTTTTTTCTAAGCCCAAGGCGGCAGGCCATGGCGTGTCCTCAGACGGACAGCAGTTCGACCTCGAACTTCAGGGTGGCATTGGGTGGTATCACGCCACCGGCGCCGCGTTTGCCGTAGCCCAACTCTGGCGGGATGATCAGGGTGCGGCAACCGCCCACCTGCATACCGACGACGCCTTCGTCCCAACCCTGGATCACCATGCCCGCGCCCAGCCGGAAGCTAAAGGGGTCGCCCCGGTCCTTGCTGGAGTCAAATTTTTCACCTAGCTCGCCGTCCTCAAACAGCCAGCCGGTGTAATGCACGCGCACGTGTTGGCCGGCAGCGGCCGTATCGCCGTCGCCTAGCAGGGTGTCTTCATATTGAAGTCCGGAGGGGCTGGTATGCATGAAATTTCCTTGGGGTAAATGCTTAAAAATCTGCAGCTTTCAAACTGCGCTTCGAAAAAACGGGCTTACAAACTACTGCGTACCGTGTGCAAAAGGGTTTCAGAAATAGCGGGCACAGGGCCGAACCAGGCGGCAAATGCCGGGCGGGCCTGGTGCAAGAGCATGCCCAGACCTTCGACAACTGGGTTGCCACGGGCCTGCGCAGCAGCCAGCAGTGGTGTGATGCGCGGCACATACACAATGTCGGAGACTACCGCCTTGCCAGGCAGCGCATCTAAGCGGATGTCCAGCGCGTCCTGCCCCTGCATGCCCAGGCTGGTGGTATTGACCAGTAATTGAGCGTCTTGCAGCGCGCCATGCCGCTCTGACCAGGGCAAGGCCTGCACCCCCGCGCCGAACTCCTGCGCCAAGGCCTGCGCTTTGTCGCCATCGCGATTACAAAGCCGGATCAGCGGTACGCCCGCGTCCATCAGTGCACACAGCACCGCGCGGGATGCGCCACCAGCCCCCAAGACCACCGCCGGGCCCTGGTCAGCCACCCAGGCAGGCTGGGCTTGGCGCAGGCTTTCGATATAGCCGAAGGCGTCGGTATTGGTGCCATGCAAGCTGCCGTCTGCCTGCACCACCACGGTGTTCACTGCGCCAATGCGCCGGGCAATCGGGTCGATCTGGTCCAGGACGGATAGCGCTTGCACCTTGTGCGGAATGGTGAGGTTGCAACCGGCAAAGCCCAGCACCGGCAGTGCCCGCAAGGCCTGCTCCAGTTGACCCGCTTGCACTGCCAGCGGCACATAAGCGCCGCGCAGACCGTAGTGGGCGATCCAGTGGCCATGGATGAGCGGGGAGCGCGAGTGCGCCACCGGCCAGCCCATCACGCCGGCCAGCACAAAAGGCTGGGCAGGTGCGCTCACCGGGCTACAGGGTGTCGGTGAAGCTGCGCAGTTTGTCGCTGCGGCTGGGGTGCTTGAG
>JAEMRG010000070.1 GCA_016463455.1 Rhodoferax sp. | reverse complement strand
CCCCTTCACCCCCGCCGGGGTGAAGGGGAGCTTGAACAGCTAATTTGGGTTTTTGAGTTTGGATAGGAGTCTTAGGCCGGGCGTTTGCGGTGCTTGTTTGGGCGCTTAGATTGGTGAACGGGGCAGTCGTAGTTAATGGATGAGGCTTGGCGTGGGCGCAGCAGCGCTCGCAGCGCGTCTGCCAGCGTGTGCAATGTGAGCGAAAGCGAACTAGCCTTTCTTTTGCCTGCCTCTCTTATAAAACCAAGGCCAGCAGCAGGAGCTGCTCCTTATACTGCCGCCATGAGTTCTATCGCCGATTTACGCAAAAGCTACGAACGCGCCGAACTGGATGAAAGCGCCTCGCAGTCCGACCCACTGGCGCAGTTTGACCAGTGGCTAAACGAGGCCATTTCCGCCCAGGTGCCCGAGCCCAATGCCATGACCCTGGCCACCGTGGGCAGCGACTTGCGGCCTTCGACGCGGGTGGTGTTGATCAAAGGCTATGACGCGCAAGGCATTGTCTGGTACACCAATTTTGAAAGCCGCAAGGGCCAAGAACTGGCGGCTAACCCGTTTGCTGCGCTGCAATTTCATTGGGTGGAGCTAGAGCGCGTGGTGCGCATCGAAGGCCGGGTGGAAAAAGTAAGCGATCTGGAAGCGGATGCCTACTATGCCAGCCGCCCGCTCGATTCGCGCATAGGTGCTTGGGCCTCGCCGCAAAGCCAGGTCATTAGCGGACGCGGCGTGCTGGTGGCCAACGCGGCCAAATACGCCGCGCAGTTTTTGCTCAACCCGCCGCGCCCGCCGCACTGGGGCGGTTACCGCCTGCGGCCTGACAACTGGCAGTTTTGGCAAGGGCGCAAAAGCCGCTTACATGACCGGCTGCAATACCGGCTAGAAGCTGGCTCCGGCGGCGCATGGTTGCGCCAGCGCCTGGCGCCCTGAACGGCAGCGCGTTTCGGTCATTGCCCCCAGCCCGCCCGCATGCCTCGCTTTGCCGCTAATCTGACCCTGCTCTACCAAGAGCATACTTTTTTGGACCGTTTCGCCGCCGCCGCGCAGGACGGCTTTAGCGCGGTGGAATATTTGTTTCCGTATGCGTTTTCCGCCCAGGAACTGCAGCAGCGTTTACAAGACCATGGCTTGCAGCAAGTGCTGTTTAACGCACCCCCAGGCGATTGGGACGCTGGCGAGCGTGGCCTGGCCTGCCTGCCCGGACGCGAAGCCGAGTTTCGCGAAGGTTTTGCCAAAGCACTGGCGTACGCAGCCGCGCTCGGCTGCCCGCGCGTGCATGTGATGGCCGGCATTGCGCCTCCTGCAGCCGCCCCAAATACTCTACAAAAAACCTATGAAGCGAATTTGCATTGGGCCGCTCTGGCGGCGCAGCCAGCGGGCATCGATGTGCTGATAGAGCCCATCAACACCCGCGACATGCCAGGCTATTTTCTGAACCACCAGCACGCGGCGCACCAGATCGTGCAGGCCCTGGGCGCTCCCAACCTGAAAGTCCAGTTCGATCTGTACCACTGCCAGGTCATGGAAGGCGATGTGACCAGCAAGCTGCGCCAGTACCTGCCCACAGGCCGCGTCGGCCATCTACAAATCGCCGGGGTGCCCGAGCGGCAGGAACCATCCGTTGGCGAACTCAATTACGGCTATCTCTTTGACGTCATTGACACGGTAAGCGCCCAATGCGGCTGGGAGGGCTGGGTAGGTTGCGAATACCGCCCGGCGCTGGGCGCCTTACCCGGCGGAACATCACAGGGTTTGGGCTGGCTGCAGGCATGAAGAGAATCGCGTGCATAGCCTCAGGCACGTTGCGAGATCCTCTGGCCTTGGCTCCACAAGACGGATCTGAACTCAAACCGAGCAGTGATTGACCCGTATCAAAGCCGCTGCAAGCCAGTGCCTTTACAGTAAACGTCTTGCCGCTAGTATCGAAACAAGGACTCCACTGGCACACCCAGCGCAGCCCAAAGCGCTGCGCCTTTAGCGACTCTGGTGCACGCTGCGGGCGGCGCTGTTTAGCTAAGGCTTTACTTAACCGCTACGGCGTCCGTCATGCGGTAGTACATGCCATAGGGGTCATCAGCCAGCACGGCGAATTTGCCCTCTACCACCACCGGCTCCATGGAATAGCGTACCGGCGTTTTGGTAGTCACTTCCACCATGCTTTCAGGGCCTCCGGGCAGGCAAAAAGAGCAGGTCAGCGGCACCGAACTGATGAGGAAATGGCGCTGCTTCTCGCCCGGATCCAGGGGCATCATGAAGCCTTGAATGCGCTGGGTTTTCTGGTTCAAGCCCTGTTGCGCAGCCCCAAACACGGGCAGGATACGGCTCTTCACCGTTTTGGTTTTGACGTCGGTCAGCACCGACCAAGGCACCACATCCGCACGCGGCTGCAAGGGTGCAAACGGGCTGTTGGCCCCATGCTCCCCCGCACCCGTTCCCATGGGTACCGCTGCGGCCGGGGTGGGCACGCTCGGGGCCGAGGCGCCCGGAGCAGGCGTCGATTGCGCATAAGCGGGGCTCATAGACAGCATCGTCAACCATACGGCCAAAGCCCCAAAGACATAGCGCTTAGAAACAACAATATGCATACCAACTCCTTGAACAAGGCACCTACCGAAAAATATAAAAACTTTAGTGCTGGTGCTTCATACCGCACATTTTGCCTATCGCCAGCCCTTTGCATGCGGCTTGTAACTCCGCCTCGCAAGCGCTTTCCTTTTTGCCGGCCTCCAGGCATTTGGCCGCGCCTTCGTGGGCCGCTGCCATCGCACGGTGGCGGGCAATATCTTCCTGGCGTTCTTTGTCGCCGTGTTTATCAGCAGCAAAAGTCAGCATGCAGCATAAAGCCAGGGTAGAAAATAATACTTTTTTCATGGTCTATTCCTTAGTTTGAAGTAGTTGCAAAACATCACTTTGGTAAGCCTGCCACACCGGCAGTAACGCAGCGCCAAGCGCTACCAGCGCCGCCAGCGCAGGCACCACCCAAAGAGTGTGCGGCCAGAGCAAGCCGGTGGCCATCAGCTGGCTTTCCAAACCCAGTACCCAGGCCAAACCCAGAACAAAAGTCTGGCCCAAGGCCAATCCGCACAGCGCAGACACAATCGCCAGCCAGAGCGCCTCTGCCATCAACAACAGGCCGATGCGGCTGGCCGGTGCGCCCAACATACGCAGCAAAGCCAAATCGCCGCGGCGCTCGCGCACTGCATTCCATAAAGCAATAAACACACTCAGGCCAGCCGTGAACAACAGCAGGCCGGCAAAGGCACGCAATACCTCAGTGCCTAGGCCCAGCATATGCAATAGACGCGTCACTTCAAGCGCCGGTGCCGCTGCTTGCATTTCGGTCGTGGTGTTCACCCAGCGCGGAAAAGTAACGGCCGCCAGCGGGCTGGTGTAGCGCACCAGTGCCATTGTTACTTCGCGCTCCTCTTCCAGCGCTTGGCGGTCTTCGTCGTCCAGGGCATGGGTGTCTTCATGCACGTTCCAGACCGAAGCGCTGTCGGTGATGACCAGTCGATCGATGACGCCGCCATGGGGAGCGAGCACACCGACCACGGTATAGGCCTGGTCGCCGTGGGCATGGCCGCCAGCGCCCAGGCCATGGGAGCCTGCAAATTTTTGACCTAAGCCCAAGCCTAAAGTGCGCGCGACGGTGGCGCCTAGTACCACCTGCATAGGCGCATCCCAAACGCGCCCTTGCGCCAGCGTGGTTTGGTAATGGCTCAGATAAGACGGCGAGGTGCCCACAATGCGATAGCCCTGCAAGTTGTCACCCAGGCTGATGGGAATGATTTCGGCGACCAAGGGATTTTTCTTGAGCGCATTGACCGCTGCCATGGGCACATTGCCCGGCGGTACATCCAGGTGCAGCACGCCGGACAAAATCAATTGCATGGGGCTGCCTTTGGCGCCCACTACCACGTCGATACCGGCCAGATCGCGATCAAAAGCACGCTCTACATGGTGCGACACCAGCAATAAAAACGTCATGGAGCCCAGACCCAGACTCAACAGCAAGACATTGAGCAGTGCCGCCATCGGGCGCGCCCACACATAGCGCCAGGCATAGGCCAGCGTGCTCATGCCTGCAAGCGCCCGGCTGCCGTGCCAAGTGCGCTGGTGGACCGTGCTGGAGACAGGTACAGCAAGATCGGCGCCACAGCCGTACAGGTCGTTACAGCCTGCGCGATGCGCGCATCATGCGTGGCAATGACTAAGGTGGCCTTGTGCTCTTTTGCAGCGTGCACCAGCATTTGCACAGCGCCCTGCGCTGCCGCATCGTCCAGGCTGGCGGTGGGTTCGTCGGCCAGGATCAGCCCGGGCCGCATCAAGACCGCGCGCGCCAAGGCAACCCGCTGCGCCTGACCTCCGGACAATTGCGAGGGAAGTCGCTGGGCCAATTCGGCCACGCCTAACTGCAGCAAGGCCTGCCGCACCCGTGGCCCATCGACCGGCAAGCCTGCCGCCCAAAAAGCCAGTTCCAGGTTGTGCTGCACCGTCAAAGCGGCGCTTAAATACAGCTTTTGTGGCAAAAATCCGATGTTGTGCGCGCGCCAGGCATCGGCGCTGCGGCCGGACAAAGCCCGCAAGTCCTGCCCCGCCACTACCAGCGCACCTTGCTGCGGTTTGACCAGTGCTGCCAGCAATGCCAGCCAGGTAGATTTGCCGCTGCCAGACAGACCACTGAGCAAGACAAGGGCGCCTTGCGGCACCGCCACATCGGGGAATACCAAAGGCTGACCCGCACCGTAGGCAAATTGCAATTCCTGCGTTTCAATCATACAAATCAGGCCATCCGGGACATGCGGTATCAGGGCTTGGCCAGGCGCGCGAACGTCTTTCTGAACTTGGCCACTTTAGGTGCCGCCACTGCCATGCAGTAGCCCTGGCCGGGGTTCTTGGCAAAAAAGTTTTGGTGGTATTCCTCGGCCCGGGCGTAGTTGGACAACATCTGCACCTCGGTGACTAGGGGTTTGCCAAAGTCGCCGGCGGCATCTAAGGCCTGCACTATGGCCTGAGCCGCTTGCAATTGCTCGGACGTGGTGCAGTAAATAGCGCTGCGGTACTGGGTGCCAACGTCATTACCCTGGCGGTTAAGCGTCGTCGGGTCATGGATCAGAAAAAAGATTTCCAGCAACTCGGTCAAACTGATTTGCTGCGGGTCAAACTCCAGTCGCACCACCTCGTTGTGGCCGCTGGTGCCGGAGCAGACCACTTCGTAAGTGGGCTGGGGCGCCTGCCCGTTGCTGTAACCGGATTCCACCTGCGTGAGCCCACGCACCTGCAAAAACACCGATTCGGTGCACCAAAAACATCCTCCCCCCAGAGTCAGGGTTTGTGTAGCTGAGCCCATGCGCAATATCTCCTAAGTCAAAACCCCGAGCATAAGGCGCTTGCGTGTCCGCACGGCGTAGCCCAGGGTGCGCGGGGGCAAAACGGCCTTGCTCTGCTTTGCTTAGGAAGCCTGCACCATGGCGCTCAGGCGCTCAGGCACCCTTACCTAGCCAGGCGTTACACTACTAACCAACTGGTCAGTAAAAATGCAGTTAATCAAAAACTTCTTCCAACCTAGCTGCCCCATGCCGGTCAAGCGCGAGCGTCGCAAGGAGGCGCGTCCCGGCGAACTGTTGCAGGCCGCACTGACTTTGTTCGTGGAGAAAGGCTTTGCCGCTACCAAGGTGGAAGACGTGGCCCGTATGGCCGGGGTATCCAAAGGCACTTTGTTCCTTTATTTCAGCAGCAAAGAAGAATTGTTCAAAGCCGTGGTACGGGACAAGATCGTGGGCCAGTTGTCGCAGTTTCATGCCGCCATTGACGACTTTGAGGGGCCAACCGACCGACTGATGCGCACTTTTTTACACGCCTGGTGGCAGCAGGCAGACGCCAGCCAAAGCAGCGGCATCGCCAAGCTGATGCTCAGCGAAGGGCAGCAATTTCCTGAGTTAGCCGCTTTTTACCGCGAAGAGGTCATTGATCCGGCGCGCGAGTTGATTGCGCGCGTGCACGGGCGCGGCGTAAAGCGGGGCGAATTTCGGCCCATTGACCCTACTTATGGCCCCTTGACGCTGCTGTCATCGATACTATTTTTGGCCTTGTGGCGCCACGCGCCGGCCTTAAGCCCCTCTCAAATAAGCCCTTTACAACCCTTGGCTTACTTGGACGCCTTGATTGATACCTACCTTAACGGGGTGTTGCTGCGTGAGCCGACGCACCCTGTACTTGATAAAAAAGCCTTATGAAATCGAAATTACCCTGGATATTTTTGGTGCTGGCGCTTATTGCAGGCGGCGGCGCGTACCAATGGCAACGTATGAAGAGCAGCGCGACTGCGAGCACCGCCGCTGGCGCAGCGGCCAGCCCCGCATCGGCTGCCAGTGCGGCTGCCAAGTCCTTGCCCGTGGTGGCGCTGGCCGCCAGCGACTTGGTCAGTGTGCAAACCATCGCGCTGGTGCAGGTGCTGCAAATCTCCGGGCCAGTCAAAGCCGTGAATTCGGCTTTTGTGAAGGCCCGCGTGTCCGGTGAATTGCAAGACCTGCTGGTGCGCGAGGGTGACTATGTCAAAGCCGGGCAGGTGATTGCGCGCGTGGACAGCACCGAATACCAAGCGCGCCTGCGCCAGGCACAGCAACAAGCCCAATCGGCCAAGGCGCAGGTTGACATTGCGCAGCGCACCTATGACAACAACCGCTCGCTGGTGGACCAGGGCTTTATTTCCAAAACCGCTTTGGAGCTGTCTGCTTCCAACCTGGCGGCCAGCCAGGCCGGTTACCAAGCGGCGCAATCGGGTGTGGACGTGCTGCAAAAATCTTTAGATGACGCGGTCATGCGCGCGCCCATTACCGGCCAGGTATCCCAACGCCTGGCGCAAAACGGGGAGCGGGTCGCCGTTGATGCGCGTGTGGTGGAGATTGTGGACCTGGCGCAATTAGAAATGGAAGCCAGCTTGAGCGCCGAAGATGCGGCCCGGGTGCGGCTTGGCCAAGTAGCGCAGGTGAGCATCGACGGCAGCATTGACACCGTGGCCGCCAAGGTGGTTCGGGTCAACCCGATTGCCACCGCAGCTAGCCGCGCGGTGGTGGTGTACCTGGCGCTTTCACCCCATGCACAACTGCGCCAAGGGCTATTCGTGCAAGGTCATTTGTCCACTGGCAGCCGCACCGGCCCGGCGCTTCCCTTGAGCGCGGTGCGCACAGACAAGCCGGTGACCTATGCGCAAACCATCGTGGATGGCAAAGTGGAGCATCAAACGGTGGTAACCGGCTTTATCGGCGACCACCAGGGGCAAACCATGGTCGAAGTGATCGGCTTAGCGCCGGGCACGCGCGCGCTGCTGGGCAGCGTGGGCGCCTTGCTGGCGGGCACGCCAGTCACCGTGAACGAAGCGGGCAAATAATTTATGTGGTTTACCCGCGTCAGCCTGAACAACCCGGTGTTGGCCACCATGATGATGGTCGCGCTGGTGGTATTGGGCCTGTTTTCTATGAACAGGCTCAAGGTCGATCAGTTTCCGAACATTGACTTCCCCACGGTCGTGGTGATTACCGATTACCCAGGCGCCGCACCTGAGATTGTGGAGAGCGAAGTTTCTAAAAAACTGGAAGAGGCGGTCAACACGATTGCCGGCATCAGCTCCCTTACCTCGCGCAGCTACGAAGGCCAGTCGGTGGTCATCATCAGCTTTGACCTGACCATGAATGGTCGCAAAGCGGCCGACGATGTGCGCGAGAAAGTTGCAGCCGTCAAACCCTCGTTACGAACCGAGGTGAAAGAGCCGCGGGTTCTGCGCTTTGACCCGTCGGCCAAGGCGGTCTGGTCGGTAGCGGTCTTGCCCGATGGCAAAGGCCCCACGCTCAGCGCCGTGGAGCTGACCAACTGGGCCGAGCAGGTGTTTAAAAAGCGCCTGGAAAATGTGCCCGGCGTGGGATCGGCCAGCGTGGTGGGTGGCACCAAACGCGAGATCAATATTTACCTCAACCCGCAAGCCATGGAGTCGCTGGGTATTACGCCTGACCAGGTGGTCTCGGCCGTGCGCAATGAGAACCAAGACCTGCCCCTGGGCAGCATCCGATCCTTGGAGCAGGAGCGGGTGATTCAGGTCTCAGGCCGCATGCAAAGGCCTGCGGACTTTGGCAACATCATCGTCGCCCGCAAAAACGGGGCGCCGGTGCGGGTCAGCCAAATTGCACAACTCAAAGATGGCGCGCAGGAAGTAGAAAACCTGGCCCTGTACAACGGGCAGCGTACCTTGCTGTTGTCGGTACAAAAATCCCAGGACGAGAACACAATTGGCGTCGTGGACGGGCTGGAAAAAACCCTGGTCGAAGTGCGCAAACAATTGCCGCCGGGCATCCGGCTGGAAACGATTACCGATGGCTCGCGTCAGATCCGCGTGTCCGTGGACAACGTCAACCGCACGCTGATCGAAGGCGCGGTGCTCACCGTATTGATTGTGTTTTTGTTTCTTAACTCCTGGCGCTCGACCATCATCACCGGCCTCACGCTGCCGATTGCCCTGATCGGCACGTTTTTGTTCATGTACATGCTGGGCTTTACCATCAATATGATCAGCATGATGGCGCTTAGCCTGTGCGTAGGTTTGCTGATTGACGATGCCATCGTGGTACGCGAAAACATCGTGCGCCATATTCAAATGGGCAAGACGCCGTTTCAAGCCGCTATGGACGGCACGCAAGAAATCGGGCTGGCGGTGCTGGCGACCACCTTGTCTATCGTGGCGGTGTTTTTACCCATCGGTTTTATGGCCGGCATCATTGGCAAGTTTTTCCACGAATTTGGCCTGACGATTGTGGTGGCCGTGCTGATCTCCA
>JAEMRG010000069.1 GCA_016463455.1 Rhodoferax sp. | reverse complement strand
TTGCGCCCTTTGATGAGCGAATTGGGCTACATGCAGCGCCGCGTTCAGGTGGAAATAGCCTGGTTTATTGCCTTGAGCGATGCGGGTTTTCAAGAATTCAAACCGCTAAGTACCGGTGCGCGCAAATACTTGCTGGGCCTGGTAAAGAATTTTTCGGTGGCCGACGGCCAGGCCATTAAAGAGATCGAAAAAACCACGAACCACGATGTCAAAGCAGTGGAGTATTGGATCAAATCCAAATTCGAGGCGCGCCCCGAACTATTAGCCGCCGCTGAATTTGTGCATTTCGCCTGCACCAGCGAGGACATCAATAACACCAGCCACGCATTGCAATTGCGCGCAGCGCGCGGCATCGTGTTGTTACCGCAGCTCGACCGATTGGTGCTGATGCTGCGCGATATGGCGCATGCCTATGCCGATGTGCCCATGCTCAGCCGCACCCATGGCCAGACCGCCAGCCCGACGACGGTGGGCAAAGAAATTGCTAATGTCGTGGTACGCCTGCAAGCGGCCTGCGAGCGCATTGCCAGCGTGCAAATCATGGGCAAGATGAATGGTGCGGTGGGCAATTACAACGCGCATTTATCCGCCTGGCCCGAGTTTGACTGGGAAGCCTTCGCCCGCCGCGTGGTGGAAGAACCCGAGCCGCGTGGCCTGGGCCTGGTATTCCAGCCCTACAGTATTCAGATTGAGCCGCACGACTATATGGCCGAGTTGTTCGACGCGGTAGCCCGCACCAATACGATTTTGATCGACTGGTCGCGCGATGTCTGGGGCTATGTGTCCCTGGGTTATTTCAAGCAAAAGCTGCGCCCCGGCGAGGTCGGTTCGAGCACCATGCCGCACAAAGTCAATCCGATTGACTTTGAAAACGCCGAGGGCAACTTAGGCCTGTCCAATGCGCTCTTGCGCCACCTGAGCGAAAAGCTGCCCATTAGCCGGTGGCAGCGCGACCTCACCGACTCCACGGTATTGCGCAATATGGGTGTCGCTTTGGGTTATGCCTTGCTGGCCTACCAGTCGATGCAGGCCGGTCTGGGCAAGCTGGAGATCAACACTGCCGCGATTGCTGCTGACTTGGACAAATCCTGGGAAGTGCTGGCCGAGCCGATTCAAACTGTGATGCGTCGCTACGGCCTACCCCAGCCCTACGAGCAGCTTAAAAACTTTACACGCGGCGCTGCCATGACGCGCGAACTGATGCAAGACTTTATCGCTGCACTGGCCCTACCCGAAGAAGAAAAGCAACGCCTGCTCGCCATGACGCCGGGCAGCTACACCGGCAAAGCGGCTGAGTTGGCACGGCGCATCTGAGCGAGCGGCCATGACGGCCGGGATTCGCTTACAAATTCCCCACCGGTTTTTTCAGCTTCTGCCTGGCCAGGCAGTCAAGCGTCTTGTTGCTTCAAAGCCAGCGCCCTTTCGTACAGCGCATTGCGCGCTTCGCCGCTGATATCGGCCGCCAATTTGACGGCGGTTTTCAGGGGCAGTTCGGCCAGTAACAAGCGCAGTATCCGGTCGTCTTGCGGCTGTTCGATGGGTGCGTGCGGGGCGTGCACCACCAGGGTGAATTCACCGCGCAAGCGCATACTGTCCGCGCCCAGCCAGTCGCCCAGGGCATCGGCGCGCATGCTGGCTATTTCTTCAAACTGCTTGCTCAGTTCGCGGCCCACCGTCAGCGTGCGCTCGCCCAGGCTGGCAAGTGCCTGCGCCAGCGCCTGCATGCGGTGCGGCGCCTCCAGCAGCACAAAGGCCCGTGATTGGCTGGCGAGCGCGTCCAGCGCCTGCACCCGTTCGCCGGTTTTGCTGGGCAAAAACCCGGCGAACACAAAACCTGCATCCCCCTCGCCACCTTGTACTGCGCCCGCTGCGCTGAGCAAGGCGGTCACGCTGCTGGCGCCGGGCAATGGCAGCACCCGCAAGCCCTGCGCGCGCACGTGCGCCACCAGGCGCGCGCCCGGGTCGCTAATGCCTGGGGTGCCGGCATCGCTTACGCAGGCGACGCGCGCGCCCTGGCGCAGCAAGTCCACCACGGTGTGGGCCGCTTGTGTTTCGTTATGCTGGTGTAGCGCCAACAATTGGGCACTGCTTTTGTCGATGCCGTAAGCGCGCAAAAGTGTGCGGGTGTGCCGCGTGTCCTCGCAGGCAATGTGGTCGGCCAGTGACAGGACATGCAAGGCCCGTAGGCTGATGTCGGCCAAATTTCCGATCGGCGTGGCCACCACATAGAGCGCGCTTTTCGGATAATCCTGGGCACCGGCCGCCTCGTGGGCGGCCTTCAGGGCGGAGTCAAATAATGCAATCACGCAAGGGTTTCCTTGGAGCGCCACGCGCACAGCCTAGCAGCAAAAAAATCGGCGATGCCGCCGAAGACGAAGCCCTGCAGTATTTGCAGGACCAGGGCCTGCGTCTGCTGACGCGCAATTATCGGACACCGGGGCGCGGCGGCGGCGAGATTGATCTGGTCATGCGCTGCCCTGACGGAACGCTGGTGTTTGTCGAAGTGCGTAAGCGCCTGAGTACGCGCCACGGGGGCGCGGCGGCCAGCGTGGGATGGGTGAAGCAAAAACGCATAGTGCGCGCGGCGCAGCATTACCTATTGGCTTTGCCCCGCCTGCCGCCTTGCCGCTTTGATGTGGTCGAAATTGATAACGCGGGCGTGCACTGGCTGCCGGGCGCCTTTGATGCGGGCTGAAGTAAAAGCTTGTGGCCTGAGCCGGTGTTCCCAGGCAAGTGGGCTTGGCTTGACAACTGGGGCTTCATGCTTGGCGGTTATCATCAGTGGATGCTCGAACAACGCATTGAACAACACTTTATCGACAGCGCCGACCTGAAGTACCAAGCCGCGCAGGTGCTCAGCAAGCCGATTGCACAAGCTATTGGCGCCATACTGGCCAGTGTGACCAGCGGTGGCAAAGTGCTGGTTTGCGGCAATGGCGGATCAGCGGCGGATGCGCAGCATTTTTCGGCAGAGTTTGTCGGCCGCTTTGAGCGTGAACGGCCCGGGTTAGGCGCCATCGCCTTGACGACGGATACCTCCATCATTACTGCGATCGCCAACGACTACGATTTCAATTCGATTTTTTCGCGCCAGGTACGGGCCTTGGGCCAGGCCGGCGATGTTTTGTTGGCCATTTCCACCAGTGGCAATTCCGCCAATGTGCTAGCAGCCATCGAAGCGGCGCACCAGCGCGATATGGTGGTGGTGGCGCTTACTGGGCGTGGCGGTGGGAAAATCGGCCAAGTTTTACGCGATACCGATGTACACGTTTGTGTGCCGCACGAGCGCACCGCGCGCGTGCAGGAAGTCCATATTTTGACGCTCCATTGCATTTGCGATGGCGTAGATGCCCAGTTGATGGGTGAACAGGAAAGTGCGTTATGAAACCTCTGCTTCGTTATTTTGCGCTGGGGGCTGTCCTGCTGGCCACGCTGCTGTCGGTGAGCGCTTGCTTTCCGCTGGTGGCCGGGGGTGTGGTGATGACTGGCTTTGTGGCGGTGGATCGCCGTACCTCGGGTGCGATGCTCGAAGACCAGGCGATTGAGGTCAAAACTTCCGCCCGTATCCGCGATACATTGGGCGAGCGCGTGCATGTCAACGTGACCAGCTACAACCGCAAAGTACTGCTCACCGGTGAAGTGCCGGACGCGCAAGACAAAGAGCGTGTGGCTGAGATTGCCAAGAGTGTTGACAACACCAGCAGTGTTTGGAATGAAGTCGGGGTCACCGCTATCACCACCTTGACCGAGCGGACCAATGACCTGATCGCAGCAGGGCGCATCAAGGCCGATCTCATTGACGCTAAAGATTTGTTTAGCAATGCCTACAAAGTGGTGGTGGAACGGGGTAACGTCTATGTGATGGGGCGCATCACAGCGCGCGAGGCCAAGCGTGTCTCTAGCGTTATCAGCGGTGTGACGGGCGTTAAAAAAGTGGTCTTGGTACACGAAACCATCACCGAGGACGAACTGGCCAATTTGCAAACCAAGCCTGCCAACTGAGTAGGCCGACCAAGGGCTAGGTGGGCGCTTGCAACTAAGGCGCCGTGTCAAGGCGCCTTGTGGGTCGGTGCTATCGCAGGCGTTTAATCAGGCTGGACGTATCCCAGCGCCGCCCACCCATTTGCTGTACGTCGGCGTAAAACTGGTCCACTAGCGCGGTAACAGGCAGTCGCGCGCCATTGCGTTTGGCCTCGTCCAGAACCAAGCCTAAGTCTTTGCGCATCCAGTCCACCGCAAAGCCGAAATCAAATTTATCGGCCACCATGGTTTTGCCACGGTTGTCCATTTGCCAGCTTTGGGCTGCGCCTTTGCCGATCACGTCCAGAACCTGTTCCATATCCAGACCGGCTTTTTGTCCGAAGGCAACAGCCTCGCTCAGGCCTTGCACCAGGCCGGCAATAGCGATCTGATTGACCATCTTGGCCAACTGCCCCGCGCCACTGTCCCCAAGCAGGGTAAAGGCGCGGGAAAAGGCCATCGCAGTGGCTTGGGCCGCATCAAAGGCCGCCGCCTGGCCACCGCACATGACCGTCAGCATGCCGTTTTGCGCGCCGGCCTGGCCGCCCGAAACTGGCGCATCGACAAAATGTAATTCCAAGGTCTGTGCCTGGGCGTAAAGTTCACGCGCCACTTGGGCCGAGGCCGTGGTGTGGTCCACCAGGACGGCGCCCGCGTGCATGCCGGCCAAGGCCCCATCGCTGCCCAGCACTACGCTGCGCAGGTCCTCGTCATTACCCACACAGCAAAACACGATGTCGGCGCCCTGCGCCGCCTGGCGTGGTGTCGGCGCACTGGCATGGGCGCCCAAGGTGCTGGCGTGACCGGCAAACTCCTGCACCCAACTTTGCGACTTGGCTGGTGTGCGGTTGTAGACAGTGACCTGGTGACCTGCTAGTGCCAGGTGGCCCGCCATGGGGTAGCCCATCACGCCCAGCCCTAAAAATGCGACCCGTCTCGCGGGTGCTGGGGCATAGGTTTTGGGATTTACGGAGGCGCTCTGGCTCATACATTTTCCTTATTGGACGGGCTATCAAAGCCAGCACTTTAGACGATCTTCAGGGCAAGTCATTGCGCCGCATCAGCGTGACGCAAGGCCTACTCCTAGCTAAGCGTGGTCTTTGAACGCCTCAGGCGCTCTGGCCTTGCTGCCCGCCTCGCCCCAGCTGATGCGCTTGGACTTGGCCAGGGCCATAAGGCTCTGGTCCAGGGTTTGCATGCCTAGGCCATGGCCCATTTGAATGGCGGAATACATTTGTGCCACTTTGCCTTCGCGGATCAGGTTGCGGATGCTGTTGGTGCCCAGCATGATTTCATGCGCCGCCACGCGCCCGTCATGGGCCAGGTTTTTGCACAATGTTTGAGCGATCACGGCTTGTAGCGATTCGGACAACATCGCGCGGACCATTTCTTTTTCATCGCCAGGGAAGACATCCATTATTCGATCTATGGTCTTGGCGGCGCTCGAAGTGTGCAAGGTGCCGAACACCAGATGCCCGGTTTCGGCGGCGGTCAGTGCCAAGCGTATGGTCTCTAGGTCGCGCAACTCACCGACCAAAATCGCGTCTGGGTCCTCGCGCAAGGCCGAGCGAAGCGCTTGCGAAAAACCAAGGGTATGGGCTCCGACCTCGCGCTGGGTGATCAGGCACTTGCGCGAAACATGGACAAATTCAATCGGGTCTTCAATCGTCAGGATATGCCCCTGTGCGTTTTCGTTGCGGTGCTTGACCAAGGCGGCTAGCGTGGTCGATTTGCCTGAACCGGTAGGCCCTGTCACCAGCACCAGACCACGCGGCTTGAGGGCGATGTTGGCAAAAATAGCCGGCGTATTGAGCTGCTCCAGGCTCAAGATGGTGCTCGGGATCGTCCTAAACACCGCGCCGGCGCCGCGCAAGTGCTTGAAGGCGTTGACCCGAAACCGCGACAGACCTTCAATTTCGAAGGAAAAATCAAGCTCCAGCAATTTCTCAAAGTGCTCGCGCTGGGCTTGGCTCATGATGTCGTAAATCATGGCCAACACCTCTTTATGCTCCAGATCGGGCAGGTTGATGCGCCGCATATCGCCATGAACCCTTAACATGGGCGGCAGACCGGCCGAGAGGTGCAGGTCCGAGGCCTTGTTTTTCACGCTGAAAGCCAGTAGCTGCGATAGATCCATGGTGCTGGTTTCCCTTGCGCATTGATTGCTTTTCAAGCAATAGAACAATTTTTAAATGCCTACCTTAAATTATGTTGGAAATTGAAACTAATTTGCAGTCTATCTGGCTGCGCATGGCTAAGGCTTGCGAAGCCGCCGCGCGGGATCCGGGCTCGGTGCGTCTTTTGACCGTCTCCAAAACCTTTGCGGCCGAGGCGGTCGCCCAAGCGCATGCAGCGGGACAGTGCGATTTCGGCGAAAACTACATCCAAGAAGGCGTAGAAAAAATCCAGGCCCTGGCGCATTTACCCCTGGTCTGGCACTGTATAGGCCCGATCCAAAGCAATAAAACTCGTCTGGTCGCCGAACACTTCGATTGGGTGCATTCGGTCGATCGGCTCAAAATAGCGCAAAGGCTGAGCGAGCAAAGGCCAGCGGCGCGCGGGCCGCTACAGGTGTGCATGCAGATCAATGTCGATGGCGGGCCGACCAAGGCTGGCGTGCCGCCCGAGCAGGCCGCAGCACTAGCCAGCCAGATCGCCAGCCTGCCCGGCTTGCGTCTGCGCGGCATCATGAGCATCCCCGAACCGGCGCCAGACTTTGCCAGCGCCCTGGAACTCCATCAGCGCAGCCTGGCCGTATATGAGGCCCTTCAAGCCCAAGGCTTTGCGTTGGACACCTTGTCTTTGGGTATGAGCGCGGACTTGGAAGCAGCTATCCAGGCCGGAAGCACCCTGGTGCGGGTGGGGTCGGCGATTTTTGGCGCACGCACGCCCCGGGCATAAAAAAGCCCTTGCTAAAAAGCAAGGGCTTGCTGCTTTCAAAATCGGCGATCTGCCGGTGCATCCGCACCGGCGTCAACCTTAGAACTTGGTGCCTATCGTGAAGCCGTAAGACGCGGGGTCTAGCGTGATGTCCAGCGTTTGGCCGGTCGAAAAAGTATTACGGGTTTGCAGCATCGATTTGCTGTAAAAAACATCCACAAATAACTTGTCGTCGATAGCGTAGGTCAAGCCGATCTGGGGTGTCACAGTGAACTTCGAATCGACCTTGATCGTTGTCGTTGGGCCGCCGGGGTTGGTCATGGCCGTCAGTGCTGCCCCGCCTTTTTCGTTAAAGAAATAGGCGTACGTGGCGCCTAAGCCAAGGTAAGGGCGAAACTGGCTGTTGGCTTCCATAAACCGGTATTGGAAAAACACCGTCAACGGCAAGGCCTGTACTTCCCCGATTTGCCCGGCCCCGGCCAATGCGCCCGCGCCGATGAGTTTGTGGGTGAAAGGTAATGCCAGCGGCACATCCACAGAAAAATTATCGGTGTACATATAGGTGACGCCACCGCTTACCTGGCTGGCCGAACTAACGTCCGATTTGGTGCCGGGAAAGCTGGGTGCCGACATGTCACCGCTGCTGACTTGCGGTGCGATGGTGGTCATGCCAAGGCGGCCCAGCCAGGTGCCGGCCGATTGGGCGCTAGCGCTTGGGGTAAGCACAATGGCAGATAGGGTTGCGACGATGGAAATAAGTAGTTTCATGGGATCCTCGACTTTCTAATTACAGCCAGCCAGCGCTAACCAAACTTTTATTGACCAGTTGGGCCAATAATTTATGGCCGTAGGGCGTGGGGTGAAACTCATCGGAGAAAGCATAGGTTTTCCACCAATCTGCTTTGCCGTTAGATCCTGCGGGTGGGGTTTGATTAGATAGAGCGGTGGCGTTGCATTGCAGCCACGTCACAGTGCTGCCTGGGCAAAGCGGCGTAGTCACGTTTGTTAGCCCGTACTGTGCTGGATTTGCAATTTGATTGTCCATTTCTTTATTCAGATCAACAATTACAACCGAACTGTTGCCAGAAAAATTACTTGCTAACTGAGCGTTGTAGGCAGCTATCCACGCGCGCACCATTTGATCCGTCTGTGTTTTCGCAGCAGCTCCTGCGGCTCCGCCACCGTAGGCTGCAGCAATTTGGTTAAGTACGGCAACAAAGCGAGGTGTGTTGGTTATGCCGGGTAAATTAACAATCACAACACGTGTGGCGCCCTTCTCAAGTGCATAGGTCTTGACCGATTGGGAAAAGCCGTCAGCGAGCTTTTTCATGTAGTCAGAGCCTCTGGCAGCCGCAGTGGCTTGAGATGTAGCCGCCGCAATGCCTAAATTGGCTGTGAAGGCGTTGAATGCCGTCAAGGTTTGATCGGCAAGAATTGCCCCGGTTAGCCCTGCTGCATCATTGCCACCTCCATCAATTAGGAGCAAATCGCTGGCACTGTAGGTGGTTGCGGTGGTAGCCGCTGCAACTAACTGGTAGGGAATTGATAGTGGGCTAAGGGCCCCGCCTTGCGCGCTGGTGTTTTGAATCAAGGCGCCGCCAACTGCAAAATTTGTACAACCCGGCGTTGTATTTGCCACGTAAGTTGCGCCCGTAAATTTAGCCGTATTGCAAAGCGAAGTAATTCCGTAGCTTGAGGCTACGAGCTCGGGCCAAATCTGGGTGCTTGAATCCTGTACGGAAAAAACTCGGCCATAAGGCCCTACGCCGTTATAGGTTCCGCTGTCAGAAAGGCTATCTCCGATAACCTTGACAGATTTAATCTGAACTTTGAGCGGAATTTCACTTCCGCCACCGCAGGCCGCAAGCAGCACTACCGTGATCGAACCGATTGCCAACTGTTTTACAAATCGCATGCTGAATGTCTCCTTGGCTGTTGAGGGTGCTG